>NZ_JBFAOJ010000021.1:0-115390 GCF_040675205.1 Streptosporangium sp. NPDC049644
GCACCCCGACGTCGGGGTGCCGGTCGCCCGGCGTGTCGTGCGTTCTTGGGTGCGTGCCTCAGAGCTTGCGGAGGACCGCCACGACCTTGCCGAGCACGGTGGCCTCGTCACCCGGGATCGGGTCGTAGTTGGGGTTGTGCGGGACCAGCCAGACATGGCCGTCCCTGCGCTTGAAGGTCTTGACCGTGGCCTCGCCGTCGATCATCGCCGCGACCACGTCGCCGTTGTCGGCCACCGGCTGCTGGCGTACGACCACCCAGTCGCCGTTGGCGATGGCGGCCTCGATCATCGAGTCTCCGGTCACCTGGAGGAGGAAGAGCGTGCCCTCGCCGACGAGCTGCTTGGGCAGGGCGAAGACGTCCTCGATGCTCTCCTCGGCGAGGATCGGACCACCGGCGGCGATCCGGCCGACAAGTGGCACGTAGGCGGCGGTCGGGCGGCTGACCGGGGTCTCGTCCTCGCCGGAGTCGGGGTCCACCCACAGCACGGGCTCGCCGGGCAGGCGCACCTCCAGAGCACGGGGGCGGTGCGGGTCACGCCGCAGGTAGCCCTTGCGCTGCAAAGCCGTCAACTGGTGCGACACGCTGGAGGTGCTGGTGAGCTGCACCGCCTCACCGATCTCCCGCATGGACGGCGGATAACCGCGCTGTTGCACGGAGTCGCGGATCACCTCAAGGATCTTCCGCTGCCTGGGGGTGAGGCCAAGGGAGTCACGCCTTCGCACCGCCAGGTCGCTGGCGGCCGAACCGTTCTCGTTGTGCTGGCTCATACGAACTCCTCGCCTCCCGGTCTGTATCTGATGTGTCGCACACAGCGACCATACAACGGCCGAAGATCATATTCAAACAATTGTTCGAATGTCCTCGATATCGGCGACGCCGTGGTGTACAACATCGTACGGGAGTTCGATCGACATCGTGTTCGATTCACCGATCTTTCTTCGACATGTGTTCGGCCAGGTCGAGGGGATGGGGGCCACCGTGAAACCGACCGCGACGACACCACGATCCATGACCGTGCCGAGATCCGGGACCGCGCGGCGATCGCCGGGGGCACCGCTGCTTCGCCTCGTGCCGCCACCGAGATCGGAGCCCGCTCCCGCGCCGGAATCCGGCAGGGGGGCCGGGGCGGGGCGGAGTCCGGAAGGCGGAAGGGGGCCGGGGCGGCCCGGACGCGAGCGGGCGGCCGGGCGGCCGCGGGAGCCGGAGGCCGGGTGCGAGCCGACGCCGAGACTCGGGCGTGAAGTGGGGCGGAGGCGCGGGCGGGGACCTCGGCAGGGGCCCCGTCAGGGGCTTGGCCGGGGGGTGCGGGGGCAGGCGCCCGGGACGGGAGTGGTTCGTGCGGGCGTCCGCCGCCCGGGTGTCGCCCGGCCCAGGACCGCCGGGCGGCCGCTCCGGCTCACCCGGCGTGGGAGGATCGTGGCGGTGACGGTGCTCGTGCTGTTCACCCTTGGGGCGCTCTGGCTCGGCGGGCGCATCGACACGGCCCTGGCGGGCGAGCGGACAGGTCATGAGGGCCTGCCCCGGGTCACGGTGCACGCGGGCGACACGCTGTGGGAGATCGCGGACGCACTGGCGCCGGAGGGTGAGGCCGGTCGGACGGTCCGCCGCATCATGGACCTCAACGGGCTGGCCGGCTCCGAGATTCGGCCCGGAACCCGGCTCTATCTCCCCGAGGGCCTCATCCGCTGAGAAGGGGCGTGCTCCGTGGGGCGCGTGGGATTGGCCGGCCGGGTTCGGGGAAGGCGTGGGCGAGCCGTACGGGAGGGTTCGACAGGGGTCCTGCCTGACATATCGTCTGGGGCGCGTGTGAGGGAAGGGGCGCGTGAGGTGGGAGGGCGTCGCCCGAGGGGCGACACGCCGAGACGTGATGGCTGATCAGCGACTTCGTGTGGCGAGGGCCTTTCAACTTGCGTTCATGGTCGCGCACTTCTACCGTTAGACCACAACATCTAGTGGCTGCACCGCAACACTTCACCACAGATTGTGTTTCCATTACCGCCTCTCGACTATTCGAGGGGCGTGCGCGAGCGTCTCGTCATGCGCGCCATGGGGCAGGTGAGGTGGGTGAGCCGCTCTCGCAGCTCAAGGAGGCGACGCGCGTGCACTGTCCGTTCTGTCGTCATCCGGACACGCGAGTCATCGACAGCAGGGCGACCGAGGACGGCGGCGCCATCCGCCGCAGGCGCACCTGTCCGGAGTGCGGGCGCAGGTTCACCACGCAGGAGACGGTCCTGCTCATGGTGAGCAAGCGCAGCGGCGTGACGGAGCCGTTCTTCAGGGACAAGGTGATCGCCGGGGTCCGGCGGGCCTGCCAGGGGCGACCCGTCGGAGAGGACTCCCTGGCGCAGTTGGGCCAGCGGGTCGAGGAGAGCATCCGGGCCACCGGATGCGCCGAGATCGCTGCCCACGAGGTCGGGCTGGCGATCCTGGGGCCACTTCGCGAACTGGACGAGGTGGCGTACCTGCGGTTCGCCTCCGTCTACCGGGGATTCGAGACCCTGGCCGACTTCGAGGCGGAGATCGAGCAGCTCCGGGCGGGGCGCTCCAGCGAGCAAGACTGAGAAAGACCCCGGGCGCCGGGGGTGAGCGGCGTGTTGGTGTGGTCCGATATGAGGGCTCGCGGAGCCCCAGGAGGGGGAAGTCATGACGGAGACCGCCGGCGCGGTGGCACGTGGGAGCAAGCGGCCGCGCAAGGGCCTGAGGATGAAGCGCATCTTCACCACCCCAGGCGTGCACCCCTATGACGAGCTGTCCTGGGAGCGCCGCGACGTCGTCATGACCAACTGGCGCGACGGCTCGGTCAACTTCGAGCAGCGTGGCGTCGAGTTCCCCGAGTCGTGGTCGATCAACGCCGCCAACATCGTGACCACCAAGTACTTCCGCGGCGCGGTCGGCACCCCGCAGCGGGAGTGGAGCCTCAAGCAGCTGATCGACCGGGTGGTGGGCGTCTACACCCGTACGGCGGTCGAGCACGGCTACTTCGCCGCCGAGGAGGACGTGGAGATCTTCGACCACGAGCTCAAGCACGCTCTGGTCAACCAGGTCTTCAGCTTCAACTCCCCCGTCTGGTTCAACGTCGGCACGGCGTCGCCGCAGCAGGTCAGCGCCTGCTTCATCCTGGCCGTCGACGACCAGATGGAGTCGATCCTCGACTGGTACAAGGAAGAGGGGGTGATCTTCAAGGGCGGTTCCGGCTCCGGCGTCAACCTCTCCAGGATCCGTTCCTCCAAGGAGCTTCTCTCCAGCGGCGGCACCGCCAGCGGCCCGGTCTCCTTCATGCGCGGGGCGGACGCCTCCGCGGGCACCATCAAGTCCGGCGGCGCCACCCGCCGTGCCGCCAAGATGGTGGTCCTCGACGTCGACCACCCCGACATCGAGGAGTTCGTCGAGACCAAGGCGCGCGAGGAGGACAAGATCCGCGCCCTCCGTGACGCCGGGTTCGACATGGACCTGGGCGGCAAGGACATCGTCTCCGTCCAGTACCAGAACGCCAACAACTCCGTGCGCGTCTCCGACGAGTTCATGCGCGCGGTGGAGAATGGCGAGGAGTTCGGCCTGCGTGCCCGGCTCACCGGTGAGGTCATCGAGAAGATCGACGCCAGGAGCCTGTTCCGCAAGATGGGCAAGGCCGCCTGGGAGTGCGCCGACCCCGGCGTCCAGTACGACGACACGATCAACGACTGGCACACCAGCCCCGAGACGGGCCGCATCACCGCCAGCAACCCCTGCTCGGAGTACCTGCACCTGGACAACTCCTCGTGCAACCTGGCGAGCATCAACCTGCTGAAGTTCCTGAAGGACGACGACACCTTCGACATCGCGAACTTCGTGAAGATCACCGAGCTGATCATCACCGCGATGGACGTCTCCATCACCTTCGCCGACTTCCCGACCGAGAAGATCGGCGAGACCACCCGCGCCTACCGCCAGCTCGGCATCGGCTACGCCAACCTCGGCGCGCTGCTCATGGCCACCGGCCACGCCTACGACTCCGAGGGCGGCCGCGCCCTGGCCGGAGCCATCACCTCGCTGATGACCGGCGCCTCCTACCGCCGCAGCGCGGAACTGGCCGCGGTCGTGGGCCCGTACGACGGCTACGCCCGCAACGCCGACGCGCACAAGCGGGTCATGCGCAAGCACAACGACGCCAACGAGGCCCTGCGCACGTTCGAGAAGATGGACGGCGACATCCACCACGAGGCCTCCAAGCAGTGGGCCGAGTGCCTCAGGCTCGGTGAGAAGAACGGCTACCGCAACGCCCAGGCCTCACTGCTCGCGCCCACCGGGACCATCGGCCTGATGATGGACTGCGACACCACCGGCATCGAGCCCGACCTCGCCCTGGTCAAGTTCAAGAAGCTCGTCGGCGGCGGTTCCATGCAGATCGTCAACCAGACGATCCCGCGCGCGCTCCGGCAGCTGGGCTACCAGGAGGAGCAGATCGAGGCGATCGTCGAGTTCATCGCCGAGCACGGCCACGTCGTCGACGCCCCCGGCCTGCGTCGCGAGCACTACGAGGTGTTCGACTGCGCCATGGGCGAGCGCGCGATCGCCCCCATGGGGCACGTCCGGATGATGGCCGCGGCCCAGCCGTTCCTGTCCGGCGCCATCTCCAAGACCGTCAACCTCCCCGAGTCCGCCACCGTCGAGGACATCGAGCAGGTCTACATGGAGGGCTGGAAGCTCGGCCTGAAGGCCCTCGCGGTCTATCGCGACAACTGCAAGGTCGGCCAGCCCCTCTCGGCCGCCGGCAGGAAGACCGAGGCGAAGGAGGCCGTCGCCGAGCCGGAGATCCAGGTCGTGGAGATCAGCCGCCCGACCCGTCGCCGGATGCCGAACCAGCGTCCCAGCACCACCACCCGCTTCACCGTGGGCGGTGCCAAGGGCTACATGACCGCCTCCTCCTACCCCGACGACGGCCTCGGCGAGGTCTTCCTGAAGATGTCCAAGCAGGGCTCGACCCTCGCGGGCGTCATGGACGCCTTCTCGGTGGCCATCTCCATCGGCCTGCAGTACGGGGTGCCGCTGGAGACCTACGTCGGCAAGTTCGTCAACATGCGCTTCGACCCGGCCGGCATGACCGACGACCCGGACATCCGGATGGCGGCCTCGGTGATGGACTACATCTTCCGCCGCCTGGCCCTGGACCACCTGCCCTACGAGGACCGTGCCGCCCTCGGCATCTTCTCCGCCTCCGAGCGCGCCGCCCAGCAGCGTGGTGAGGACCCGGCCCCGATCCACGCCGACGAGGTCATCGCCGAGCTCGCCACCTCGGCCCCCATCGAGGAGCTTCAGACCCGAGCCGAAGCGGTGCCGGTGGAGACCCCCCGGGTGGCCGGCTCCCTGGAGTCCCACCAGGGCCGCACCGCCGACGCGCCGCTCTGCATGACCTGCGGTACCAAGATGCGCCCGGCGGGCAGCTGCTACGTCTGCGAGGGCTGCGGCTCCACCAGCGGCTGCAGCTGATTCCAGCGCCATCCAACGTGAGATGGCGGATCGACGCGGGGAGTCGACGATGACAGGTCGGCTCCCCGCATCGTCGGGGACGGCTGGGCCGGCCACCGGTGGGCATGGCCGCCGCGTCCTCCCGCCGCCGTCTGCGACCGCGCGCGAGGTCGTGCGAGGGCGGCGGCGGGGATCTCCGATCCGTCTGGCACCCTGGTCGGGTGATCGAGGAGTTCGAGGCGGAGCGGCCGAGGATGTTCGGCCTGGCCTACCGGATGCTCGGCTCGGCGGCCGAGGCCGAGGACGTCGTCCAGGATGCCTACCTGCGCTGGAGCGGCGCCGAGCGTGAGCACATCGGCTCCCCGGGAGCCTGGCTGGCCAAGGTGGTCACCAACCTCTGCCTCAACCGGCTGACCGCCGCCCGCGCCACCCGCGAGCGCTACGTCGGCTTCTGGCTCCCCGAGCCCGCGCCGACCGGCGCGCTCGGTCCGATGGAGACCGCCGAGCAACGCGACGCGGTGTCCATCGCCCTCATGCTCCTGCTGGAGCGGCTCACCCCGGCCGAGCGGGCCGTCTTCGTGCTGCGGGAGGCGTTCTCCTACGGCTACCGCGAGATCGCCGAGGTGCTCGATCTGTCCGAGGCCAACTGCCGCCAGTTGTACGGCAGGGCCCGGCGCGGGGTCGGTGAGCGCCCGAGGTTCGACGCCCCGGGTGAGCAGCGGCGCAGGATCGTGGAACGGTTCCTGGCGGCCGCCACGAGCGGCGACCTGGCGGGGCTGGAGCGGCTGCTCGCCGACGACGTGGTCGTCTGGGCCGACGGTGGCGGCAAGGTGCGCGCCGCGCTGCGGCCGATCACCGGCAGGGATAAGGTCGTCCGCTACCTCGCCGGGATCGCCGGCAGGTACGGGCGGGCGGAGTTCGCCCACGCCGATGTCAACGGTCAGGACGCGGTCCTCTTCCGGTACGGGGGAGAGGTCATCGCGATCTTCGTGATCGAGGTCTCCGCCGAGACCGTCGTCGGCCTGCGTGTCGTGCTCAATCCGGAAAAGCTGTCACATTTGAAAGAGGTCGCCGGTTCGTAGGGGTATGACAGAAAACATTCTGATAACCGGTGGTACGGGAGTCCTTGGCCGCCATGTTGTGGACCGCCTCGCCAGGACCGGTCGTCCGGCCCGGGTGCTGAGCCGTACGCGCGGGCCCCACGTCGGAGACCTGAGGACGGGGGCGGGACTCGGCCCCGCCCTCGACGGGGTCGATACGGTCATCCACCTCGCGAGCGACCCGCGCGACTCCTCGGCGGACGTCGAGGCCGCCCGGCGGCTGATCGCCGTAACGCCTCCCGAGGCCCATCTGGTCTACATCTCCATCGTCGGCGTCGACCGGCACCCGTACACGTACTACCGGCACAAGCACGAGGTCGAGAAGCTGATCGAGGACTCGGGACTGCCGTACACCATCCTGCGCACGACACAGTTCCACAATCTGGTGGTGCTCAAGCTGGTGAAACTGGCGAAGTCGAAGGTCATGCCGGTCCCGGCCGGGACGGACGTCCAGCCGGTGGAGGTCACCGAGGTCGCCGAGCGGATGGTGGAGCTGGCGCTGGGCGCACCCGCCGGACGGGTGCCCGACATGGGCGGCCCGGAGATCGTGAGCGCGGCCGAAGCGGCGCGGACCTATCTGCGGGTCACCGGCAGGCGCGGGCTCGTCATGCCGCTGCCCGTACCCGGCAGGGTCGCCGCCGCCTTCCGGCGCGGAGTGCACCTCGCACCCGACCACCCCGACGGACGCGGGACCTTCGCGGACTTCGTCTCCGCGGCCGCCGGCCGGAGCGGGTACGAGGCGGGATCGGAGGGACGATGAACGAGACGGCCTCCACCGTGCGCGTGCCGTTTCGCACCCGGAAGGCACCGGGCGGCGAATAGGCCGACGGCCGGACCGTGCACGGAAAGGAGCCGGAAACGGAGAAAGACCCGCCCGGGCGGGTCTTTCGCGATGGTGGTCAGGCGGCGGAGGTGGGGCCGCTCGTCTGTGGAAAGCGCAGAACGTTGCGGCCCGTGTAGGCGCTGAGATCAACCACCTTGGCGTCGCCGGTCACTCCACGGCGTGTCGCGGAACGAATATCCCTGATCTTGAGCCGTGCGACATATGGTGGCACGACCACAAGTCTCTTCATTGAGCCCCCCGGCGTGATGGTTCCGTTATATGAAATATCTACAGATCGCCGCATAAGACTGCCGTAAAGACCAGGTCAATAGGGGAGTGGGCGACCCGAGGGAGACCTCAGATCCAGACCGGAGGCGCGGGCGGGGCGATGTGCGCGCCGCCGCCGGATGATCCTGACGCGTCGAATGATCTTCCTCCCCTCCTCGGGCTCGCCATGCTATGCGTCGCCTGACACCGGCGTGCCCGAGGCTGGTGGGCCCGGCACGCGCGAAAGTCCGTGCGAGCCAACCTAGTCCGCTCCCGCCCTCTGGATCAACCGGTTTGGCTACGGAGGGACTCTGGGCGCGTGCGTACCGTGACGGTCGCCTGAGGTTGGACGCTGATCGCCGGGATCGTCACGACCCGTGCCGCCGGGATCTCCGGCCGGCCGTGGCGGCCAGCTCCCGGCCGCCACGGCACGACGTGTTTTTCGCGGCGGACGCGCGCCGAACGCGGCACGTCCGGTGCGGGCCCGGCTAATCTGGCGACCGGCCGGCCTGTGACGTCTCCGATCTCCGAACGGTCCTCCCCGGCCGGCCGGAGGCAGGCATCCTGGTCGGTGTTCCCGGCCTCGTCGAGGCCGCCCAGCGGACCACGGGCCACGCCGGCCGCGAGAGTTTCGTCACCGTGCACGCAAGGAGGGCGAGACGTGTTCGGAATGTTCGGCACTCCGCGAACTTCGCCGTCCTCGGGGGCGTCCAATCTGCCGTTGAACGGAGTGTGAGTTGAGCGCGACACTTATCGACGGTGATCCGCAGCGGTTGGGCGGTTACTGGCTGGCCGGGCGGTTGGGTGCGGGTGGTCAGGGTGTGGTCTACGAGGCGTACGACGCCGTGGGCAGGCGTGTGGCGGTGAAGGTGCTGCACGGTGACGCCGGGAGTGATCCGGAGTTGCGTGAGCGGTTCGGTCGTGAGGCCGCCGCGGCTCGGCGGGTGGCCTCGTTCTGCACGGCGGGGGTGCTGGACGCGGATCTGGACGGACCCAGGCCGTACATCGTCAGCGAGTACGTCGAGGGCCCCAGCCTGCGCAGGGCCGTCGCCGAGGGGCGCCGCTTCACCGGAGGAGACCTGCACCGTCTCGCCACGGCGATCGCCACCGCGCTGACCGCCGTCCACGAGGCCGGGGTCATCCACCGCGACCTCAAGCCCGACAACGTGCTGCTGGGTCCCGACGGTCCCCGCGTGATCGACTTCGGCGTCGCCCGCACCGAGGACATGTCACTGACCGCGACCGGCATGGTGGCGGGCACCCCGACCTACATGGCCCCCGAGATCTTCATGGGCCAGCGCGCGAGCGCCGCCGTCGACGTCTTCGCCTGGGGCGGGATCATGGTCTTCGCCGCGACGGGTGCCGACCCGTTCCGGGCGGAGAGCCTGGGCGGGATCATGCACCGCGTGCTGTCGGTACAGCCCCAGCTGGACATGCTCCCCGAGCACCTGCGGCCGTTCGTCGCCGCCTCCCTCGCCAAGGACCCCGCCGCGCGGCCCACCGCGAGGGACCTGCTGCTCGCCCTGGTCAGCGGGGACGGCGCCATCGACACACCGAGGCTGCTGGCGGCGGGCAGCGACGCCGGGGCCCAAATCCGCGCGGCCTCCGCCGACCCCGCGCTAGGCACCCTCGCCGAGGACGCCTACGTCGCGCTCGGCCCGGCCGAGCGCGAGCTCGCCCCCGAGATCTTCCTGCGACTGGTCACCGTGACCGACGACGACCAGTTGGTCGTACGGCAGGCGCGGTGGGCCGAGCTCCTCGACGGGCGCGAGGAGGGCGAGGTGGCCGCGGTCCGGCGCCTGGTGGAGGTGTTCTCGTACCTGGTCGCCCACGACGACCAGGAGGTCTGGCTGTCGCGGCCCGCGCTGCCGCAGGCCTGGCCGAGGTTGCGCATGTGGGTCCAGGCCAACCGGGACGGTCTTGCCGTACACCGCGGCATCCTGACCGCGGCGCGGCGCTGGCAGGCCCAGGGGCACCGGGACGGCGACCTGTTCCAGGGCAGCAGCCTGGAGAACGCCATGCGCTGGGCGGCCACCGGACGCCGCAACATCACGCTCAGCCCGGTCGAGCGGGACTTCCTGGAGGCGGGTGCCGCCCTCACCCGGCGCCGCGCCCGTCGGAGCCGGGTGCTGTCCGGCACGCTGGCCGTGCTGCTGACGGCCGCGCTGGTCGCCGGGGTGCTCGCCGTGCAGCAGAGCAGGGTGGCCGACGCGCGCAGCGCCGTCATCGCCTCCCAGCGTGACCAGGCGACGGCCGCCCGGCTCGCCGCGACGGCCGACGCGCTGCGGATCGCCGAGCCGGTCAGGGCCATGCTGCTCAGCGTGGCCGCCTGGAAGCTGGCGCCGGTGCCCGAGGCCAGGGCGAGCCTGACCGGTTCGCTGACCCAGCGCGAGACGGCGACCTTCCACGACCCGGCCGCGGGAATACACACCCTCAGGGCGCTGAGCGCCGACGGGCGCACGCTCGTCAGCGCGAGCGACGGCGAGGCACGACTCTGGGACGTGCGGACCGGCAGGCGCATCGGTGGTCTCACCGGGATCGGTGACGACCTGCGCGTGATCGCGCTGAGCCCGAGCGGCAGGCTGCTCGCCGTGATCAGCGGCCTGAAGCTGAAGATCTGGGATGTGGCGACCGGCAAGCCGACCGGCGCGGTCCTCGCCGTCCAGGGGCGCGACGCGGGGGGCGACACCGGGGCGTTCTTCGGCCGGTCCGACGACTGGCTCATCGTGACCCAGGGGGAGGGACTCACGGTCTGGAACCACCTGGACGGCAGGAAGCTGTACCCGCCCGCCGCGGGCGTCGACTTCGACATCACCGCGGACGGGCGTGGGATCGCCGTCGGCGGGCTGGACGGGGAGCCGGCGGCCTTCACGCTGGACGACCTGCGCAAGATCCCGCTGGGCACCCGCTGTAACGGGTGCGGGCCGCGGGTGGCCTACAGCCCGGACGGCGGGACCGTCGCGGTCTCCCGGGGCAGGAAGCTCGAACTGCGCGACGCGTCCACCGGGGCCGATCTGGACCGCTTCTTCGAGGGGAGCGCCGGGGGAGATCTGGTCTTCAGCCCCGACGGGCGCTTCCTGGCCGCGGTGACCGACACGACCCTGCGGGTCTGGCGGGTAGGGGACGGCAGGCTCCTGCTCACCCAGAAGCTCGACGGGTTCATGCCCATCGTGGCCTTCGACCCGGACGGGCGGGAGTTGCGCTACCTCACCGAGGACTCGGTGACGACCCTCGACGTCGGCGCGCTGACCAGGCCCACCCCGCTGAAGGGGCCCGGGACCAACTGGGCGGCGCTCAGCCCCGACGGCCGGTTGCTCGCGTCCAGAGACGAGGGGGCAAGTGAGATCGTCATCCGCGACGTGCGCCGGCGCACCCGGACCGGCACGCTGAACGTCGGGCCCGAAGGCGCCGACGGCGCCTTCGCGATGGACTTCAGCGCGGACGGCGGACGGTTGGTGGCCAACACCGGTGGTGACAGTTCCCGGCTGACCGTATGGGACGTCGCCACCGCCAAGCGGATCGCCGCCGTCGAGACGACCCGAGCGGGACAGGTGTTCGCCCTGGCGATCAGCGCGGACGGCACCGCGGTGGCCTCCTACACCCTCTACTTCGATTCGACGGGCGCCTCGGACGGGGAGATCACCCTGTGGGACGTGCCCAGCGGCCGGCTCCGCTGGTCAAGACCCCAGCAACTGGTCGATGGGCTGGTCTTCACCCCCGACGGCAGGACGCTGGCGGTCGCGGGGGGAGAGCACCGGCTGCTGGACGCCTCGACGGGCGAGCCGTTCGGCGAGACGTACGGCGCGCCCACCGTCACCATCCCGACCACCGCGCTGGCCTTCGACAAGGACGGCGCCCGCTTCGCCGCGGTCGACAACGTCGGGCGGATCTCGGTGTTCGAGACCCGGAGCAGGAAGCGGGTGGGAAACCTGATCAGGAGTGAACCGGCCCCGAAGGCGATCCTGGCCTTCTCGCCTCGCGGAGACGTCGTCGCCGGCGCGGTGAACGACCGTTCGGTGGGGCTGTGGGACGTGGCGACCGGACGCCGTCTCGGCCCGCCGATCGCCGCGCAGAGCGGTGAGTTCCGGTCCCTGGCGTTCAGCCCCGACGGGGCCCGGCTGGTCGTCGTCGACTCGGCCGGCACCCTGGACGAGTATCCGGTCGAGCCGACGGCGGTGGCACGGGCGGTCTGCGAGCGCGCGGGCCGCACCCTCTCGCGCGAGGAGTGGCGCACCTATCTCGGTGACCTGCCCTATCGCAACGTCTGCCCCGGTTAGCAGAAACTTTTCATCCGAGGATCGCATCAAACACCCCATGAGAGTGGCGCGGGAACTGATCGTGGGTGATCCGCAGCGGTTGGGCGGTTACTGGCTGGCCGGGCGGTTGGGTGCGGGTGGTCAGGGTGTGGTCTACGAGGCGTACGACGCCGTGGGCAGGCGTGTGGCGGTGAAGGTGCTGCACGGTGACGCCGGGAGTGATCCGGAGTTGCGTGAGCGGTTCGGTCGTGAGGCCGCCGCGGTTCGGCGGGTGGCCTCGTTCTGCACGGCGGGGGTGCTGGACGCGGATCTGGACGGGCCCAGGCCGTACATCGTCAGCGAGTACGTCGAGGGCCCCAGCCTGCGCGGGGCCGGACAGATCTTCGGCGGTGACGACCTGCACGCCCTCGCGACGGCGATCGCCGTCGCGCTGACCGCCCTCCACGACGCCGGGGTCGTCCACCGCGGCCTCACCCCCGACAAGGTGTTCCTCGGCAGGGACGGGCCCGGGGTCCTCGGATTCGGGCTGAGCCCCGGCCTGGGAACCGCGCTGACCGCCACCGGGCTCAGGCCGCGCGCGCCGTCGTACACGGCGCCCGAGGTGTTCACCGGCGGCGAGGCGGGTACCGCCGCCGACGTGTTCGCCTGGGGCGGGATCGTGCTGTACGCCGCGAGCGGCGAGGATCCGTTCGCGGCGGGCAGCCTGGGCGCGGTGATGCACCGGATCCTCTCGCTCGACCCCGACCTGAGCCCGCTGCCCCGCCCGCTGCGGCCCCTGGCCGCTGCCGCGCTCGCCAAGGATCCCCGTGCCAGACCCGCCGCCCGCGACCTGCTGATCGCCCTGATCGCCGCCGGCCAGGCCGCCGGCCCGGCCGTTCCCCGGACGGAAGCGCCGGGGCCCGAGACGGTCCCGCTGCTGCGGGCCGGTGCCGAGGTGGCGGCCAGGGTCCGCACGGCCTGTGACGATCCGGGGCTGGGCGCGCTTGCCGAGTCGGCGTTCGCCGCGCTGGACCCGGCGGACCGGGAGCGCGTGCCGGCGGTGTTCCTGAGGCTCGTCGCCATCGACGCCGACGGGCAGGTGGTCGCCCGCGAGGCCGGAATCCCCGCCGGGTCCGAGGGCGTCCTGCACGGCTTCACGGGGCTGGTCGAGCACCGGGGAGACAGGGCGTACCTGGTCCACCAGGCGCTGCCCTACGCCTGGCCCCGCCTGAAGGAGTGGATCGACGCCAACCGCGCCCGTCTCGTGGCGCGCGAGAGGTCCGCCCGGCTGCTTCCCCTGCTGCTGGCCGTCTCGGCGGTGTTCGCGCTGGTCGCGGCGGCGATCGCGGCGGGAAGGATTGTCTGACTCGTGGATACCTGGGTAGGACTGCACCGGAAAGCCACGATTTTTCGGGGGGAAACATGGCGACCTGTGAAACCTGCGGGAACGACTACGACATGAGTTTCGAGGTGCACACCCGGGGCGGGGTGCACGTCTTCGACAGCTTCGAGTGCGCGATCCAGCGGATGGCGCCGATCTGCGAGCACTGCGGGGTCCGCATCGTCGGGCACGGCGTCGAGGCCGATCGGCGCTGGTTCTGCTGCGCCAACTGCGCACGCCAGGAAGGGGCGACCGCGATCGTGGACCATGTGGGGGCGGCGGTGTAGGGCGGTAACGGCACGGGGCGGCGGCGTGCGGCCGCCGCCAGGGGAGATGCTTGTCTGAGACACGGTGACGGGGCGAGGTGCCGGTGCGCCGGGGCCGGCGGAGACGGCGGCTCGCGGCGGTGCCGACCAGGCCGCCGCCGATCAGGCCACCACGGTCCGGACCGCTCGTCATGTCCAGCGAGGTGCTGCCGGGGTACCCGGCGGGTGAATCGCCTCCCCGCCACGGTGCCGGTGCTCGAAGCGGTCGGGGATGCCTTTCCCGGCCGAGGGAGGCGAGAAGCCCCCGGTGAGCGCGGGATCACAAGTCTGGCTGAGATCGCCCGGTGCGTTCACACTGAGCCCTATGTGGGATTTTGATGTCATCGTTCTTGGTTCCGGGCCGGGTGGGCAGAAGGCCGCGATCGCCGCCGCGAAACTCGAACGGCGCGTCGCGCTCGTCGAGCGGCGCAACATGCTCGGCGGAGTGTGCATCAACACCGGCACCATCCCCTCCAAGACGCTGCGTGAGGCCGTCCTGCACCTGACCGGCCTCAACCAGCGCGGCATGTACGGCCAGAGCTACCGGGTGAAGGACGAGATCACCGCAGCCGACCTGGGCATCCGCACCCAGCACGTGATCGGCCGGGAGATCGACGTGATCCGCAGCCAGCTGTCGCGCAACCACGTGGCGATGCTCAGCGGGATGGGCCACTTCGTCGACCCGCACACGGTCGGCGTCGTCGACGAGCACGGCCAGGAGACCAAGGTCACCGCTGACAGGATCATTATCGCCACGGGCACCCGGCCGGCCCGCCCCGACACCGTGGAGTTCGACGACCACACCATCATCGACTCGGACGGCATCCTGAAGCTGCAGGACATCCCCGACTCCATGGTGGTCGTCGGGGCCGGGGTGATCGGCATCGAGTACGCCTCGATGTTCGCCGCGCTGGGTACCAAGGTGACGGTGGTGGAGCGCCGCGACCGGATGCTCGACTTCTGTGACCTGGAGATCGTCGAGGCGCTCAAGTACCACCTGCGCGACCTGGCGGTGACCTTCCGCTTCGGCGAGACCGTCGCCGCCGTGGAGCGCCGCTCCCGGGGGGCGCTGACCGTGCTGGAGAGCGGCAAGAGGATCCCCGCCGAGACGGTGATGTACTCGGCCGGCCGCCACGGCATGACCGACGAGCTCGCGCTGGAGAACGCGGAGCTGGCCGCCGACGCCCGGGGCCGGATCCAGGTCGACGAGCACTACCGCACCACCGCGCCGCACATCTACGCCGTCGGCGACGTCATCGGCTTCCCCTCCCTGGCCGCCACCTCCATGGAGCAGGGCCGCATCGCCGCCCACCACGCCTGCGGGGAACCGCTGCGCGGTATCCACCACCTGCAGCCGATCGGCATCTACACCATCCCCGAGATCAGCTTCATCGGCCGCACCGAGGACGAGCTGACCGCCTCCCACGTCCCCTTCGAGGTCGGCGTCTCCCGCTACCGGGAGCTGGCCAGGGGCCAGATCATCGGTGACACCTACGGCATGCTCAAGCTCCTGGTCTCCCCGGAGAGCCGCGCCCTGCTCGGCGTGCACGTCTTCGGCACCGGCGCCACCGAACTGCTCCACATCGGCCAGGCGGTCATGGGCTGCGGCGGCACCATCGACTACCTGGTCGACGCCGTCTTCAACTACCCCACCCTGGCCGAGTCCTACAAGGTCGCCGCCCTGGACGCGGTGAACAAACTCCGCCGGGTGGCCCGCTTCGAGCTCTGAGCACGCCGACGGGGTCCCGTGAGGGGAGGGGCGCTGCGATCATGGTGGTATGACGCAGCAGGTTCCGGATGGTGACAAGAGGCTGAGCCGACGGGAGATCTCCGACGCCGTCGGCGATCTCGGGTGGCGCTACGTCCTGGACGTGGTGCGCACGTCGGTGGCCGTGGCATCGCCCGCGCGGGCGGTCGAGGTCGTCGCGCGCGCGGTGGCGGTGGCCGGTGCGGAAGGGGAGCGAAGCCTGGAGATGGACGTCCGCCCCGGCCGGGTGGTCTTGACCCTGCGCTCACCGGTCACCGGTGCGGTGACGCCGGTCGAGGTCGAGCTCGCCGGTCGGATCTCCGCGGTCGTGGCCGAGCTCGGGTTGAGCACCGGCACCGACGTGGGCGGCCGTGAGGTGCGGTCGGTCCAGGTCCTTGAGATCGCGATCGACGCGATCGACATCGCCGCCGTCCGCCCGTTCTGGAAGGCGGTGATGGGTTATCACGACGAGCCCGGAGCCTCCGGTGGCGAGGGCGCGCTCGTGGATCCCGTCGGGCAGGGGCCGGCGATCTGGTTCCAGCGGATGACCGCGCCCCGGGCGCAGCGCAACCGGATCCATCTCGACGTCTCGGTCCCCCACGACGAGGCGCCCCACCGGATCGAGGCCGCCCTGGCCGCGGGCGGGGTGCTGCTGTCCGACGCCTCGGCGCCCTCCTTCTGGGTGCTGGCGGACGTGGAGGGCAACGAGGCGTGCGTGACGACCTGGCAGGGCAGGGACTGACGGCCGGCCGGTGTCAGGCCGGCGGTTCCGCGGTCGCCTCCCGGCGTCGGCGGTGATGGTGTCGAGGCACCACCCGCGACCGCGGTGGGTCGTGCGGCGGCCGGGCCTGCGGGATTCGTCCGCTCAGGTTCCGGAAGGCTCGTCCTTCCTGCCCGCCACGAGGGTGTCGCCGGCCTTGCCGGAGGTGGGCGGCGCGGGTGGCGCGGCGGGTGCGGTGCCGGAGGAGGGCTTGCGGGTACGCGTACGCGGACGGGCGGCGGCGGGGAACTCCGCGGTGTCGACGGTGCTCTCGGAGGTGGCCGGAGCGGGTTCGGTGTCGGCGGGCTTCTTCCCGGAGGCGGGCAGTGCGGGCGCCGGAGGGGTCTCCGGCTCGCGCAGCGCGGCGATGACGTCGTCGGCCTCGGTCTCGGCGGCGAAGTCCTCGGCGGCCTCGGCCTCACGGCGCTTGATCACCACCATGTGGTCGACCGACAGGCGGCCCGCGCCGCCCACCGCCAGCAGGATGGAGGCGGCCCCGAGTGCCACGATCAGCTTGGCGTCGCCTCCGGTGAGCGGCAGGCCCGTCTCGCCACTGGCCAGTACGAACACGGCGAGGGCCTCGGCGAACAGCAGCAGCCCGCACGCGGGCACGGCGAGCCCGGCCACCAGCAGTGCGCCGCCGATGAGCTCCGTCAGCATGGTGGTGGCGGCCCACACGCCCGGCGCGGGGGCCCCCAGGGTGGTGAACTGCCCGGCGGTGGCGGTCAGGCCCGCTTCGAGCTTGTGCCAGCCGTTGGCGAAGAAGATCCCGCCCACTCCCAGCCTGGCGGCCAGGGAGGCAAGATCATGGAGGGTTCGTCGCACGGTTCCTCATTCTGGTTAGATTCACCGTTCCTGCCCAGGCTTGACCGATAGATGACCGAGCGAGGACCTTCCAAACCCCTCAGGAGGAGTCACTCCCCTCCCCGTCTCTCTTGGAGCGGTGGGGTACCAGGAGCATCACGGCCAGTGCGGTGCAGCCGAGCAGGAGCACGCTCACCATGATCGTCGTGTGCAGGCCGGAGACGAACGCGACGCGGGCCGCGGAGAGCAGCGCGTCTCCCGCGCCGCCGCCGATCTCCCGCGCCATGTGCGCGGCGGAGGCGAGCGACTGGCGGGCCTGGTGCATCATCTCGGGAGGGACGCCGGGAACCGGGCCCAGCGAGGGGGCGTACACGACCGTGGTGATCGTGCCGAGCACCGCCACCCCGAGCCCGGCACCCAGTTCGTAGGCGGTCTCCTCGATCGCGGCGGCGCCGCCCGCGCGCGACTCGGGCGCGGCCGACATGATCGTGTCGGAGGCGGCCAGCAGGGCGACCTGGATGCCGAAGCCGATGCCGACGAAGCAGAACGTCAGGGCCACCGGATGCCCCTCGGTACCCCAGGCCAGGGTGGGGGCGAGGGACAGGGCGGTCAGCGCCAGCCCGCCGCTCATCGTGGCGCGCATTCCGAACCGCCGAAGGAGCCGGGCCCCGGCCAGGCCGCCCGCGATCGCGGCGATCATGAGCGGGAGCATCCGCACGGCCGCCCCGAGCGGGCTGTCACCGAGGACCAGCTGGAGGTACTGGGCGAGCATGAGCTCCAGTCCGACCAGGGCGAAGACGGTCAGCAGCACGCCGCCCACCCCGGCGCAGAACGCCCGTCGCCGGAACAGCTCCAGGTCGAGCAGGGGGAAGGCCAGTCGCCGCTGCCTGCGGACGAACCAGGTCAGCAGCCAGACCCCGACCAGCAGGACCGCCACCCCGCCGAGATGCCCGGCACCCGTCTCCTTCAGGCCGAAGGCCACGCCGAGGATGCCCAATACCGACAGCAGCGCGCTGAGCGCGTCCCACGGCCGGTCGGAGCGCCTCGGGATCTCGGGAAGAAGCCTGACCGCGGTGGGCAGCAGGACCATCAGGATGGGGACGTTGATCAGGAAGACGGCGCCCCACCAGAACTTCTCGACGAGCAGCCCGCCGATGAGCGGGCCGACCGCGGCCCCGGCCGCCGCCACCGCGCTCCACACCCCCAGCGCGATCGCCCGCTCGTGCCGGTCGGTGAAGACCTGCCGGATGATGGAGAGGGTGGCGGGCATGATCATGGCACCGCCGACGCCGAGCAGTGCTCGGGCCGAGATCAGCGCGAGCGGGGTCGGGGCGAACGCGGCCGCCGCCGAGGCGACGCCGAAGACCACGTATCCGGCCAGCACCAGCCGTTTGCGGCCGTAGCGGTCACCGAGCGTGCCGAAGGTCAGCAGCAGCGGCGCGACCACCAGCGAGTAGACGTCGATGATCCACAGCAGTTCCACGGAGGTCGGCTCCAGGGCCGCCGTCAGCGTGGGCACCGCGATGTGCAGCACCGTGGCGTCCACCGCGATCAGCAGCAGGCTGAAGCAGAGCAGGGCGAGGATCGACCACCGGCTGGCTCCGGGTGCCGGTGAGCCGCCGTCCCCACCCCTGGATTTGGCCATGATGGTGGTCATGGGCCGCTCAGGAGTTGTCAGCCTGGACGAACATACGTCGCAGCCTAGGCGAAGTGTGGCAGTGCGCGGGGTGGCATTCGATGATGGATTTCCATGGATATGTGTACCTTGTCGCTCGCGATCGATCGACAGTCCGTGTTCGCGGTGACGCTTTGAGTGACCTCTCTAGAGAGATACAGGCATATACCGTTATCTAGGCAAATGGTGATCTCCCACGGACCATGGCGATCGTGGGGAGTCAGCGTGAGGCCCGTGAGCCGCCGTGGTGAGCGGGGCCGGCGGGCGCGACTCGGCCCCGGTGTCGCCGCCCCGAGATCCCGGCGACCCCCGGCAGTGGTGTGCCGTGGCCGCCGCGTTGCTGGGCCGTGACCATCCCGAGGCCGCGCTGGAGGCCGCCCGCAGGGCGCTGGACCTCGACCCCCGATCCGAGTCGGGAGCCGACTGGGGATACCGCCTCGCCAGCCTCGCGTTCGAGCGGCTCGGCCGCGACGCGGAGGCCGTGGCCGCCGCCGAGGAGGCGGTACGCCTCGCGCCGGGCTCCTGGGCCGCGCGGATGCGCCTGGGGGCGGCGCTGCGCAGGGTGCCCGGCCGCTGGCGCGAGTCGCGGGCACAGGCGGCCAGGGCCGTCCGCTACGCGCCGGAGGAGCCGGACCCGCATGTCCTCACCGGTGACCTCGCGCTGCTGCGCGGTGAGTACTCCCGCGCGCGGGCCGCCTACCGCGACGCGCTGCGCCGCCTGCCCGACCATCCCGGCGCCAGGATCAACCTCGGCCTGACCTGGCTGCGCTGGGAGCGCCCACGTGCCCACCACGACCCCGCCTGGCCGGTCGACCCCCGCGAGACGGGCCGGGCCAGGCGCGCCCTGGAGACATGGTCACGGCAGATCCGCGTCCTGCTGGCCGTCGCCCTCGTCGCGGTCTGCGTGGCGGAGTTCGGGTTCGGCCTGGCAGGCGTGGCGAGGATCGGTGGCGGTCTGGTGCCGCTCGCCGTCCTGGTGATCACCCTCAGGCAGGCGCACCGGGTCGGGCTCTGGTCGTACGTGCCCGGCATGCTCGCCCGCGACCTCTGGCTCGGCACGTCGATCCTGATCACCCTGGTCGTCGTGGCCGCGTACGTCGCGGTCGTCGCCACGCTCCCGCCGGAGGCCCCACCGCTCCTGGCCGGACCGCCGCCGGACGCCACGGGAGTGCTCTGGGCGGGCCTCGCCGGGCTGGTGCTCCTCAACGGCGCCGTACTGCTCGTCCTGCGCGTGCTCGTCGAGGCCTGGCGCGGGCGGCCGGTCAGGGCGCTGACCGAGTTCGCCGCGGCCGGTGACGACCGTACGGCCCGGCGGGACGTCAACGTGACCCTCTGGCTGGTGGCGGGCCGGGCCTGGTCGGTGCCGGTGGCGGTGGTGCTGGTGGCGGCGGTCCTGGACGAACGGCGTTGGGCGCTCGCCGCGCTCGCCGTGCCGCTCGTGCTCGGCTGGGCGTACCGCGGGGCCGGTCCCGCCCTGGGCCTCGGCAGGGTGCTGGCGGCGGACCGCGGGCTGGCGGTGGCGCTGGCCCTGTCCGCCGCGGCGGCGCTCCTGCTCGGCACGGCGGCCGCGGCCATGGTGCTCGGGCTCGGCCAGGCGGGCGAGTGGGCCTGGCGGGCCGGAAACGCGCTGCCGGTCGTCTCGTCGGTGGTGTTCGCCACGAGGTCGGTGCGGGCGTGGTGGCGGGGCGCGCCGGGTCCCTGGCGCGCCTCGCTGGTCATGTGCGACGGCTGTGGCGGCCGCCTGCCCGGCGACGCCTCCCCGCCGGTGGGGCTCAGCGGGGAGGTGCGCGCGGCCTTCACCTACGCGCGGGGGGTGGTGCTCGCCTACGTCGACCCCGGCGGCCCGCGCGCGCTGGCCGTCGGCGCGGTCAGTTCGGTCGGTCCGAGCGGCGAGTTACGCCTGATCGCCGCCTCCGACGCGTGGGAGGCCGCCGAGCGCGACCCCAGGGTGGCGGTCTTCGTCGCGGACCCGCAGGGCCGCGGCCTCTGGGCCGAGGTGCGTGGCATCGCGATCGGCGACACCGAGTCCGACCTGCTGAGGATCACCCCCAAGCAGGTCGTGGTCGGCGAGTATCCCGGCCGGCACCAGGGCCGTGCCCGCCGAGGCTGAGCCGCACCCAGGAAGAGCGGCCGTCGGGAGCGCGGACCGCCTTGCCCGGCGGTGACATTCCCATGCCCGTCACCTGGCCGGTTCCCCGGGCAGGACGGGTGCGGGGACCTGGTACTCCCACCCGGCGGGCACCCGGGCGCGAACCGCCGCGCGCGGGGCGCGGAGACGGCACAGGGAAGGGTGTGGCCACCGGTGCGGCACCGGTTGGAGCTTGCCGCCTCGGGCGTGGATTTCATCCATTCTCATCCACATATCTGATCGTGCCCGCGCGGCGGCGTGGCGCGACGCTCAGGCACGCGCAAACGTCCCCCCGGTGCGGTATAACCGGGGGCGGACCGGGGAGGCGTGATGCGGGAATCCAGCAGGGCCCAGCCGGCGGGGCGCGCGGCCGCACGGGATCTGTTCGAGCGGGTGCGACTGGGCTACTTCCGGCTCTCGCCACCTCTGCGCAGGCTGATCTACATCGCGGTGCTGGTCGGAGCGGTCGGGCTGGCGTTCGGCCTCGGCTGGTCGGTGCTCAACACGCTCCTCGTCACGCTGACGCTGCTCGGCTTCGCGGCGCTGACCCTGAGCTTTCCCCGCGCCGCGGCCACCCTGCTCGTGGTGCTCGCCTGGCTGTCGGTGCTGATGATCTTCCAGGGCGCGTCCGGCTGGAACTCGCCGGTCCCGACCGCGCTGGTGATCCTCGCCCCCCTGGTGGCCGGCGCGGCCCACCTCATCCGCTGGGTCACCCCGTGGGTGAGCACGGCCATGGCACTGGTGCCCGCCGGGCTGGTGGCCGTCCTGCTCGGCGCGGTCATCCCCGGGCTCGCGCCGGTCACCGCCATCTGGGCCGCGTACGCGGTGGCGGCCGGGGTGCTCGTCCAGCGCTTCCTCCAGGCCCGCCGGGTGCGGGCGGCGCTGACGGCGGGGGAGCGGAGCCAGGCCGGGCTCAGGGTCCGCGGGGGCGGTCCCCCCGCACCCGCCGCGGTGACCGGCGAGCGGGAGGCGCCGCCGCCCATCTCGGTGGAGGAGGCGCTCGGAGAACTGGACGCCATGATCGGCCTGGCCCCGGTGAAGGAGCAGGTGCGCTCGATCGCCGCCTCGATCGAGGCGGCCAGGTTACGCAGGGAGGCCGGATACTCCACCGAGCCGCCGATGCGGCACTTCGTGTTCGTCGGCCCCCCGGGCACCGGCAAGACCAGCGTGGCCAGGACCGTCGCGAAGATCTTCTACGCCTTCGGCCTGCTGGAGACCCCCTACGTGGTCGAGGCCCAGCGGGCCGACCTGGTGGGGGAGTTCCTCGGCGCCACCGCGATCAAGACGAACGAGCTGGTCGACCGGGCGCTCGGCGGGGTGCTCTTCATCGACGAGGCGTACAGCCTGATCAACTCCGGTGACGGCCAGCCGGACAGGTTCGGCGCGGAGGCCGTGCAGACGCTGCTCAAGCGGGCCGAGGACGACCGCGACCGGCTGGTCGTCATCCTGGCCGGATACGAGAAGGAGATGGCCACCTTCCTGTCGTCCAATCCCGGCCTGTCCAGCCGGTTCGCAAGCCGGGTCCGCTTCCCCAGCTACGCCCCCGATGAGCTGCTCCAGATCACCGAGCTGCTGCAGAGGCGCCGGGGCGACCGGATGTCACCGGAGGCCGCGCCCGCGCTGCTCACCCGATTCGAGGACATCCACCGGCGTCTGATGGTCGACGACCTGGGCAACGCCCGGTTCGTCCGCAGCCTCGTGGAGGCCGCCGCGCAGGCCAGGGACGTGCGCGTGGTGGGGGCGGGCGGCGCGCCCAGCACCGAGGATCTGGTCACCACGGTCCTGGAGGACGTCGTCAAGGCGTTCGACGAGCTCACCGCCCGCTACCGGGGTTACCAGGCCGCGCCCTCCCTTGAGGAGGCACTGGCCGACCTCGACCGCATGGCGGGTCTCGAACCGGTCAAACGGCAGGTACACGCGATCGCCGCGCAGCTCAGAGTGGCCAAGATGCGTCAGGAGCGGGGGCTGCCCACCCCGCCGCAGATGCGGCACTTCGTCTTCGCCGGGCCGCCGGGCACCGGAAAGACCACGGTGGCCCGCATCCTGGGCCGCATCTTCGCCGCGCTCGGCCTGCTCTCCCAGCCCGACGTGGTGGAGGCCCAGCGGGCCGACCTGGTCGGCCAGCACCTCGGCGCCACCGCGATCAAGACGAACGAGCTGGTCGACCGGGCGCTCGGCGGGGTGCTCTTCGTCGACGAGGCCTACGGCCTGGTCAACTCCGGCTACAGCGGGGGCGACGCCTTCGGCACCGAGGCCGTGCAGACGCTGCTCAAGCGGGCCGAGGACGACCGCGACCGGCTGGTGATCATCCTGGCCGGATACGAGCGGGAGATGAACGCCTTCCTGTCGTCCAATCCCGGCCTGGGCAGCAGGTTCAGCCAGCGGGTGCGGTTTCCCTCGTACTCCGCCGAGGAGCTCACCGAGATCGCGGTGCTGCTCGCCGAGTCCTCGGGCGACAGGTTCGACGACGCGGCCCGGCGTGACCTGGCCGAGGTCTTCGCCTGGGTCTGCGACGAGGGGCTGATAGACGGCCTCGGCAACGGCAGGTTCGCGCGCTCGCTCTTCGAGCGCGCGGCGATGCGCAGGGACGTCCGCCTGGCCGCCCTGGGCGGCACCACCGCCACCGCCGCCGACCTGACCACCATCACCAGTGTTGACCTGCGCGCGGCCGTGGACGAACTCTCCGGAAAGTGATTCCGGGCCCGACCGGTGTCACCGTCCACCGAGATCCCTCCGATTCGGTACGCTATGCAGCCCATCGGTCGCCGAGTGTAGCAAGATGGTCACCGACAGCGGCGGGGCTCCGGAGGAGGAAAGATGGCGGGATTCCTTGCCCGCAGGCTGCTCAACTACCTGGTGCTGATCGTCGTGGCCACCAGCCTCGCCTACATGCTGGCCGCCTCCGCGCTCGACCCGCGATCCAACTACGAGGGCCGCAACCCGCCGATCCCCCCCGCGGTCGTCGACGCCCGCCTCACCGACCTCAACCTCAACGACCGCACCCCGCTCTTCGAGCGCTACCTGACCTGGGCGGGCGCCCTGGCACACGGCGACTTCGGCAGGACGGTGGCCGGCGGCTCGGTCGGTGACGACCTCGGACGCCGGATCGGCGTCACCCTGCGCCTGATCACGGTCGGGCTTCTCGTCGGCAGCGTCACCGGCGTGCTGGTCGGCGCCTACGCCGCGGTCAAGCAGTACGGCGCCTTCGACCGGCTCTCGACAGCCCTCTCCTTCGTCGTCCTCGCGGTCCCCACGGTGGTGCTGGCCAACATCCTGATCATCGCCGCGGTCCGGTTCAACGAGGCCGTCGGCGCCCAGATCCTCCTCGTCAGCGGAGAGGCGACCCCCGGGCTCCAGGGCGGGCCCGCCGCCGCCGGGATCGACCGGATCCAGCATCTGCTGCTGCCCACGCTGTCGCTCTCGCTCGGTCTGGCCGCCGTCTACAGCCGCTACCAGCGCAACATGATGCTCGATGTGCTCGGCGCCGACTTCGTCCGCACGGCCGTGGCCAAGGGGCTGAGCCGCCGCGCCGCGCTGACCCGGCACGCGCTGCGCACCGCGCTGATCCCGGTGGTCACCTACTTCGCCTTCACCTTCGGGGCACTGCTGGTCGGCACCACCTTCACCGAGAAGATCTTCGGCTGGCACGGCGTGGGAGAGCAGCTGGTCGACTCGATCTCCACCAACGACATCAACACCGTCGCCGCGATCAGCTGCTTCGCCGCGCTGGCGGTGCTGCTGGCCGCGTTGGCCTCCGACGTGCTGCACGCCGTCCTCGACCCGCGCGTCCGGGTGGGGTGAACCGAAGATGACCATCGCCGAGGAGGAGCTCACCGAGCAGCGGGCGTCCCTGGACAGGATCAAGGCGCCCTCACGGCTGCGGGTGGTCATGGGCCGCCTGCTGCGCTCTGGCCGGGGCCGGACCGGCTCCGCGCTCCTCGCGCTGATCTTCCTGCTGGCCTTCGCCGGCCCCTACCTCACCCGCTGGAGCTACACCGCCAAGGACTTCACGGCCTTTCTCGCGCCGCCGTCGACCGAGCACTGGTGGGGGACCCTGCAGACCGGCGCCGACGTGTACGCGGTCACGCTGCGCGGCATGCGCAGGTCCCTGGTCGTCGGCCTGCTCGCCGCGGTGGTCGGCACCGCACTCGCGGCCGTGGTGGGTGCCTTCGCCGGATACTTCGGAAGCTGGACCGACCGTTCGCTGACCTGGGCGACCGACCTGCTGCTCGTGCTCCCCGCCTTCCTGATCCTGGCGATCATGTCCCCGCTCTTCGCCGGGGGACAGTGGCCGATGTTCGTGCTGGTGCTGGCGCTCTTCCTCTGGATGGTGACCTCGAAGATCGTCCGGAGCATGACCATCTCGCTCAGGGAGCGGGAGTTCATCCAGGCGGCCAGGTTCATGGGCGTGCCGCCGACAAGGATCATCTTTCGGCACATCATCCCCAACATGTCCTCGCTGCTGGTCGTCGACGCCACGCTGAACGTCAGCGCCGCGATCCTCACCGAGACGTCCCTCTCCTACTTCGGCTTCGGCATCCAGCCGCCGGACGTCTCGCTGGGCAGCCTCATCGCGGACGGCGCCCAGACGGCGCTCTACGCCCCCTGGACGTTCTGGTTCTGCGCGGGCCTGCTGATCGTCACCGTGCTCGCGGTGAACCTGGTCGGCGACTCCCTGCGCGACGCCTTCGACCCCACGGCCCGCAGGAGTGGGTGAACGGATGACAAGCGAGCGAACCGCGGACGCGAGATCCCGGAGCGGCCGGACCGGCGGGCGCGGCGCCGGGGGCGACCCCCTGCCGCTGAGGGCCGGGAGCGACCCCGTGCCCGCCGACCCCGTGCTCGAGGTGCGCGACCTCGACGTCACCTTCGGCCTGGGCCCCGGTGCGGTCCGCGCGGTCAGGGGGATGGGTTACGCGGTCCGTCCGGGCGAGGTGCTCGGGATCGTCGGTGAGTCGGGCTCCGGCAAGTCGGTCACCTCGCTGGCCGTGATGGGCCTGCTCCCGCCGCACGCCCACGTCACCGGGTCGGTGCGGCTGCGCGGACAGGAGATCCTGGGCGCCCCGGACAGGACGCTCACCGCGTTCCGCGGCAAGACCGTCTCGATGGTCTTCCAGGACCCGCTCTCCGCGCTCACCCCCGTCTACCGGGTCGGCGACCAGATCGCCGAGGCGGTCCGCGTCCACCAGCGGATCGGCCCCGCGCGGGCCGCCAGACGCGCCGTCGAACTGCTCGACCTGGTCGGCATCCCCAACGCGGCGCAGCGCGCCAGGGCGTTCCCGCACGAGTTCTCCGGCGGCATGCGCCAGCGCGCGATGATCGCGATGGCGATCGCCAACGACCCCGACGTGATCCTCTGCGACGAACCGACCACCGCGCTCGACGTGACCGTCCAGGCTCAGGTGCTGGAGGTGCTGAAGACGGCGCAGCGGGAGACGGGCGCGGCGATCGTCGTCATCACCCATGATCTGGGGGTGGTGGCCGGGTTCGCCGACCGGGTCCTCGTCATGTACGCCGGGCGCCCCGTCGAGGTCGGCCCGGTGGACGAGGTCTACTACCGCACCCGCATGCCGTACACCATGGGCCTGCTCGGTTCGATCCCGCGCCTTGACCGCGGCCGGGAGCAGCCGCTGGTGCCCATCGAGGGCAGCCCGCCGTCACCGGCGGCGCTGCCGCCGGGCTGCCCGTTCGAGCCGCGCTGCCCGATCGCCGTCCCGGCGTGCGCCGAGTCCGAACCCGAGCCGGTACGCGTGGGCTCGCCCGGCCACCTCGCGGCGTGCATACGCTCCGGCGAGATCGAGGCGGAGGGGTGGTCACCCGCCCAGATCTACGGTGTGCGCGCCATCGCGGGGGAGGTACCCGGCCCCGGTCCCGTCGTCGGAGAGTCGCCACGGCCAGGTGGCGGGCGTGAGGTGGTCCTGGCGGTCGAGAACCTGGTCAAGCACTATCCCCTGGTGAGGGGGAGGCTCCTGCGGCGGCGGGTCGGCACGGTCCGCGCGGTGGACGGTGTCAGCTTCGACATCCGCGAGGGGGAGACGCTCGGCCTGGTCGGGGAGTCGGGCTGCGGCAAGACGACCACCCTGATGGAGATCCTCGAACTGGCCGCACCGCAGAGCGGCGGGATCACGGTGCTGGGCCGCGACACCTCACAGATGAGCGCCCGTGACCGGATGGCCGTCCGGCGCGACATGCAGGTCGTCTTTCAGGACCCGCTGGCCTCGCTCGACCCGAGGATGACCGTCTACGACATTCTCGCCGAGCCGCTGCGCACGCACGGCAGCCGCGAGGTGGGGCCGAGGGTCCGCGAGCTGCTCGGCATGGTCGGCCTGGAGGCCGGCCACGCCGCCCGCTATCCGCAGGACTTCTCCGGGGGGCAGCGTCAGCGCATCGGCATCGCCCGCGCCCTCGCCCTGGAGCCCCGGCTGGTCGTGCTGGACGAGCCGGTCTCGGCGCTCGACGTGTCCATCCAGGCCGGGGTGCTCAACCTGCTGGAGGAGCTGAGGACCCGCCTGGGCCTGTCGTACCTGCTCGTGGCGCACGACCTGGCCGTGGTCCGGCACATCGCGGACCGGGTCGCGGTCATGTACCTCGGCAGGATCGCCGAGATCGGGCCGGCCGGCCGGGTGTACGACGCTCCGATGCATCCCTACACGCGGGCGCTGCTGTCGGCCGTCCCGCTGCCGGATCCGGCGGTGGAACGGTCCAGAAGGCGGATCCTGCTGGAGGGAGACCTGCCCAACCCGGCCGATCCCCCCTCCGGCTGCCGCTTCCGCACCCGCTGTCCCCTGTTCAGGTCCCTCGACGAGACCGTCAGAAGGCGTTGCGTGGAGGAGGAACCCCAGGTACACCGGCTCGGAGACGACCACGGAGTCTCGTGCCACTTCGCCGAGAGGTCCGGCGCCGGATGATCCAGCCGAGTGCCCTTCTGTTCGCCCAGTCGTATCCTCCGGGAGGAAAACAGTGACATCGATCCGGTGCGTGGGCGCGCTCGCCACCGTGCTGGCCGTGGTCCTGGCGATCCCGCCGGTTCTGACCGGCTGCGGTGGCGGGGGCGGGACGGGGAGCGGGCCCATCTCTGCGATCAAGGCCTACGACGTCAACCCCGTCGCCCGCGACCGGGTCGTGGACGGTGGGGTGCTCCGCTGGGGGCTCGGCGAGTATCCGTCCAACTGGAACCTCAACCATGTCGACGGCAACCTGGCGACGGTCAAGAAGGTCATGGACGCCCTCATGCCCTCGCCGTTCCGCTCCGACGCCAAGGGGCAGATCTCCCCGAACACCGACTACCTGTCGGCGGGCAGGGTCACCTCGGACGGCCCCAAGCAGGTCGTCACCCTGACCCTCGACCCGCGTGCCAGGTGGTCCGACGGCACCCCGATCACCTGGGAGGACTACCGGGCCCAGTGGCAGGCGATGAACGGTCGCGACGGCGACTACCGGGTGGCCGGCACCACCGGCTACCAGGACATCGAGAAGGTGACCAGGGGCAAGGACGACCATCAGGTCGTGGTGACCTTCGCCAAACCCTTCGGCGACTGGCAGTCGCTGTTCGCGCCGCTGTACCCCCGGAGTACCAACGCCACCCCCGAGGCGTTCAACAACGCCTGGCTGAACCGTATCCCGGTGACCGCCGGCCCGTTCAGGTTCGTCGCGTTCGATTCGACCGCCAAGACCGTCACCATCGCCAGGGACGACCGCTGGTGGGGAGAGCGGGCCAAGCTGGACCAGATCATCTACCGTTCCCTGGAGAGCGACGCGCTGGTCGGGGCCTTCAGCAACGGTGAGCTCGACACCTTCGACATCGGTCCGTCCGCGCCCGACTACGCGCGCGTCAAGGCCACCCCGGGCGCGATCGTGCGGCAGGCGGCCGGACCCGACTTCCGGCACATCACGATGAACGGCGAGAGCGCCCTGCTGTCCGACCAGAGGGTGCGCAGGGCCGTGGCGATGGGTATCAACCGCCAGGCCATCGCCCAGTCCGACCTCCAGGGCCTCGACTGGCCGATCGTCCTGCTGAACAACCACTTCTTCATGAACACCCAGGAGGGCTACCAGGACAACGCCGGTGAGATCGGTACTTACAACCCGGTTCAAGCCGGGCGGGAGCTGGACGCCGCGGGCTGGAAGCTGGAGGGGCGGGTCAGGAGGAAGGACGGCAGGGAGCTGAACCTGCGCTTCGTCCTGCCGTCCAGCCTGCAGCTCACCAAGTCCGAGGCCGAGCTCGTCCAGGACATGCTCGCCCAGATCGGTGTCGGGGTCACTCTCCAGTCGGTACCCACCGATGACTACTTCACCAAATACATAATTCCCGGCAATTACGACATAACGGCCTTCGCGTACATGGGCACGCCGTTTCCCGTCTCCAGCGCCTACGGTCAGTACGCCGACGCCACCAGGCGCCCGGACGACACCGGGCAGTGGAACGCCAACCTCGGCCGCATCGGCTCCCCGCAGATCGACGCCGCCATGAACAAGGCGACCGCCGCCCTCGCCCCCGGCCGGGCCATCGCCGATACCAACGCCGCCGACAAGCTCATCTGGCAGGCGGTCAACGTGGTGACGCTCTACCAGCGACCGCAGAACGTCGCGGTCAAGAGCACGGTCGCCAACTTCGGCGCCCGAGGCTTCTACGACCTGAGGTACCAGGACATCGGCTTCACCCGGTGACCCGGCCGTGCCGGTGGCCCGCGGCCCGGTCGGGCGGGGCGTCTCACGGTCCTCGGGGAGGCACCCGGCGGCGGGACGGGCGTGCTTTCTGTCGGGGGCGGAGTGTAGAAGTGGGCCATGGTTGTCTCGGTCACCTGGCCCCAGGTACTCGCGTGGCGGTTGAAGCGGCAGTTCGTGGACCCGGCAGACGGGCCGGACGCGGTCTCCGTCGTGCGCAGGCTCACCGGGGTGCAGGCACAGGTGGCCTCCGCCGCCGGCCTGGCGGTGGCCGTGCGGAGCGCGCGGCCGAGACCCGACGAGATCGACGATGCCCTGTGGCGAGACCGCAGCCTGGTGAAGACCTGGACGGCGCGCGGCACCCTGCACCTCGTCCCCGCCGACGAGCTGGCCTGCTACGCCGCCGTCCTCGGCTCGTTCCGCAACTGGGACAGGGGCTCCTGGCAGCGGGGCCACGGGGTCACCGCCGCCGAGGTCGCCGCCATCCTCGACGCCGTGCCCAAGGCGCTCGCCGGCCGCGCCCTCACTCGCGAGGAGCTGGTCGACAGGGTCATCGAGATCACCGGCGACGCCCACCTGAAGGAGGCGCTCACCTCCGGCTGGGGCGCCCTGCTCAAGCCGCTGAGCTTTCTCGGTGAGCTCTGCTACGGCCCGCCCCGCGAGGGGAGGGTGACCTTCGTCAGCCCCCGTGACTGGGTGCCCGGCTGGCCGGCGGAACCCCCCTCGGCAGAGGAGGGCGGCGTGCGCCTGCTCCGCTCCTTCCTCGGTGCCCACGGTCCGGGCACCCCCGAGACGTTCGACGGCTGGCTCTACCGCGGGGCGGCCCGCAAGGCGACGCTGCGCGGCTGGTTCCGGGACCTCACCCCCGAGCTGGCCGAGATCGAGGTCGGCGGCAGGCCGATGGTCATGCTCGCCGAGCACCTCGACGACCTGGCCCGCACCCGGCCCGCCACCGGGGTCCACCTCCTGCCGGGCTTCGACCAGTACATCCTCGCCGCCCCTCGTGACCTGGAGCCCCTTCTGCCCGCCGCGGCGAAGGCGAGGGTCAGCCGGGCCGCCGGCTGGATCTCCCCGGTCGTGATCCACGAGGGCCGGGTGGCCGGGATCTGGAAGACCGAGGACAAGGGGATCGTCGTCGATCTCCTGGAGGAGGTGCCCGCCGCGGCCCTCGCAGCTGAGACCGAGCGAGTGTCCGAGCTGCTGCCCTAGCCGTCACAACCGAAGCCTCCGGGTTCGCGGTGCCCTCCCGCTGGCTTCGCCGAGGAGCGGTTCAGCCGCGGCGGAAGCGTACCCGGTCGCCGGGGCGGAGCTGGGCGGCCCTGGCGAGGCTCGCCGAGGTCAGCACGGCGATGACCGGATAGCCGCCGGTCGGCGGGTGGTCGGCGAGGAACACGATCGGCTGGCCGCTGGGCGGCACCTGGACGGCCCCGGCCACCATGCCCTCACTGGGCAGCTCCTCGTCCCGGGCCCGTTCCAGGCGGGCACCGCGGATTCGCACGCCCACCCGGTTGCTGTCCTGGCCGACCTCGTACGGCTCCGCGCAGAGGGTGGCCAGGGCTCCGGGGACGAACCAGTCCTCCCGGGGACCCGGCAGGACAAGCAGGATGCCCGCTCCGAGCTCCGGCGAGGGCGCCGCGTCCACGGTGATCGGCGGCAGGCCGCCCGCCGGTCCCACGGGCAGGACCGTTCCGCTACGAAGCGGGGGAGGGCCGAGCCCGGACAGCGAGTCGGCCGACCGGCTCCCCATCGTGACGGGCGTGTCGAGGCCTCCACGGACGGCGATGTAGGTGCGCAGGCCGGTTTCCGGCGTCCCGGTGCGCAGCTCGCCGCCCGCGGGCACCCAGAAAGGCGCGCACATCCCCTGTGGGACCGGCCCGCCGGGGGCCGTGTCGTCCGGGGCGGTCCCGCGCGCTCGCAGCAGCTCCAAAGGGCAGGCGGCCCCGGTGACGGCGACCCAGGCCCCGGTGGTGAAGCGCAGCCGGGCGCCGCCGAAGGTCAGCTCGATCCCCGCGGCGCCCTCCGGGTTGCCGATCAGGCGGTTGGCCAGCCGCAGGCTCGGCTCGTCCGCGGCACCCGAGCGGGGCACTCCGAGGTGGGCGTACCCGGGCCGGCCAAGATCCTGCACCGTGGCGTACGGCCCCGACGCGATCACCTCGATCATGGCTCGCCGACCGCCAGGAAACGCACCCGCGTCCCCGGGGTGAGCAGGGCGGGCGGGTCGGCGGTCACGTCCCAGACCGCCGTCGTGGAGCGGCCGAGCAGCCGCCACCCGCCGGGGGAGGCCGAGGGGTAGACCGCCGAGTAGGGGCCGGCGACCGCCACGGATCCGGCGGGCACCGAGGTTCGAGGGGTGTCCAGCCGCGGGACGCGCAGCGCGGGATCCAGCCCGGTGAGGTAGGCGAACCCGGGGGCGAAGCCCAGCCAGCCCACCACCAGCTCCCGCCCGGTGTGCCGTTCGACCACCTCCCCGGGGGAGAGGCCGCTCAGCACGGCCACCTCGTCGAGATCCGCGCCGTCGTACACGACGGGGACGGTCACGGCCGGCGCCGGCGCGGCGCTACCAGCGCCGATCGTGGACCCCGTCTCCAGCAGGCGCAGGAGCCGGTCCCGCAGGCGCGTCAGGTCGGCCCCCGGCGCGGTGACGAGGACCGTGGTGGGGCCGGGCACGATCTCCACCACCCCGGCCGGCCGAGCGGCCCGCAGCAGGGCGTCCAGCCGGTGGGAGATCTCCAGCGAGCCGGTCTCCACCAGCAGCGACCACTCCCCGGCCCGCCGGATCACCGCCGGCCCCTCACGTGAAGGACCTCAGCGGCACCCCGGCGTCCACCAGGCCGTCGCGGACGGCCCGGGCCATCAGCACCGCGCCGGGAGTGTCGCCGTGGACGCAGATCGAGCGCGCCTCGACGGGGACCAGCGAGCCGTCCACCGCCTCGACCACGCCCTCGGTCACCATCCGCACCACACGGGCGGCGACCGTACCGGGGTCGTGCAGCACGGCGCCGGGGGAGCGGCGGGAGAGCAGCGTTCCGGCACCGGTGTAGGCGCGGTCCGCGAAGGCCTCGACGACCGTGGTGACCCCCTCCCCGGCGGCGATCTCGTGGACGGCGGAGCCGGGCAGGGTCAACAGCGGCAGGTCCCCGTAGTCGGCCACCGCCGCCACGACGGCCCCGGCCTGCTCGGGGTCGCGGCAGATCCGGTTGTACAGCGCGCCGTGCGGCTTGACGTAGGAGACCCGGCCGCCCATCGCCCTGGCGATGCCGTCCACCGCCCCCAGCTGGTAGAGCACCTCGGCGCAGAGCTCCTCCGGGTCGACGTCCATCTCGCGGCGGCCGAACCCGGCCAGGTCCCGGTAGGACACCTGGGCGCCGATCGCGACCCCGCGGTCGATCGCCGCCGCGCACGTGCGGCGAATGGTCAGCGGATCACCCGCGTGGAACCCACAGGCGATGTTGGCGCTGGTCACCAGTTCGAGCAGGGCCTCGTCCTCGCCCAGCCGCCAGATCCCGAAGCCCTCGCCCAGATCGGCGTTGAGATCGATCATCATGGCTCACCTACACCGGGGGCTCGTCGGGAATGTCCGCGATGTCGTCGAGGGCGATGGCCAGCTCCTCGGGGTCGTCGCCGATGCGCTCGGCGATCTCGATCAGCACGTGCAGCACGTCGTGCCGGTCGTGGCCCAGGTCCAGCAGCCGCTGCGCGGCCTCCCAGAGCTGCGGCGGATCGCCCTCCCACAGCCGGGCGGCGATCTCCTCGTGCCAGGCGAGATGCTCGTCGTGGCCGGGCCGGGTGAGCTCGCCCGCGTGGTCGATGCCCAGCAGGATCCGCCGATCGGTGTCGTCCGCGGGGTTGAGCAGGCCGAGCTGGATCTCGCCGTGCGTGCCCTGCAGGAAAGGGAACGCGAACACCCGCCTGGCCAGTGCCGACAGGTCGCCGTCCGGCAGCAGCCGGTCGAGCAGGTCGCGGTCGAGCCCGAAGGTCGTCGGATCGCGGTAGGACTCGGCGAACTTGCCCGTCGCCTCCCAGACCGCGTCGAGGGTGGCTCGCAGCCCCTCGTCCGGCAGCCCGGTCCGGTCGGCGGCGAAGCGCGCCCAGGCGCCCAGCACGTGCGGCACCGCCTCCTGCTCGGCGGTGTTGAGCATCACCTTGCGCGGCAGCCAGTCGAGCAGGAAGGTCTCGCACTTGGTCGGGCTGACCCGTAGCGGACGGCCGAAATCCTGGTCGCAGCCGTAGTCGATGATGTGATCGGCGCATCGGGAGGCCGCGGAGGGGTCGGACAGGTGCTCGGCCGCGTCCGAGGAGAGGAACTCGGCGGCCAGCATCGCCCGGCGGTCGCGGCTGTAGGGGGCCTCGCTGTGCAGCGGGGCCGGCCGCTTCCGGCCGGGCGGCAGCGCCTTGATCCGGGACCTGGCGAAGGCGTGGTAGGCGCTGTAGCTGTCGCTGACCGGCGCGGCCGTCCTGCGGTGGCCGTACTCCGCGGTGGCCTTCATCGCCGATTCGAGCAGGGCCCTCGCCTGCTGCGGCTCGATCTGGCCGAACCTGAGCATCGGGTTGTCCTCGGCCTCGGCCCTGGCCTGTTCCAGCAGCTTGTCGACGTGTGACGAGACCCAGGCGTCACGGGCGATGCCACGCATGTTGTAGTCGACGATCACGACCAGCGCGTGCCGGTCCTCGCCGCTGTCGGCGCCCCGGTAGCCGAAGGTGCACACCACCGTGTCCTGGTCGCCGTAGGCGTCGCGGGAGACGAAGCAGCCGGTCGTCTTGACCGCGCCCAGCCGGTCGGCCCAGCGGGGCCTGGCCACACCGCGCTCCATGAGCGCCAGCGCGGCGCCCTCCGCCTTGGCGGCCTGGCGGGCCGTGCCGAGGTAGGCCAGCGCGATCAGCAGGGTGAGCGCGGCGGGCGAGCCTGCCTTGGCCGCGTAGTCGACCAGGCCCTCGCCGAGGACCTGCTCGGCGTCCCCGCCTTTCAGCCGGCGCCCCCACCAGGCTCCGACCATGTCGGAGACCATGAGTTCGGCGTCCAGCGGGCTGCGTACGGCCAGCAGCTCGCGAGCGGCGAGCAACATCTCGGAGAAGACCGCCTCAGGGGACTGGCTCTCCCTGGGGTCTCGACGCTGTCGCCGGCTCAAACAGTCTCAGCCTCCCCCGTCGGCCGCGTGAGCCCATCGCGGTCGTCGCCGTGCGGATCGGCCCGCTCGCTTCGCTCGCTCACGTCCCAACCTTCTCGCAATCCCGGTCCAAACGGTGCGTAGAGACGGCCGGGTTCCCCGATGCTACCGGGGACCGCGGGGCGGCGGCGCGGAGTTGACAAGGGCGAGCAGATGCTCGCGGGCGACACGCTCGACGACCTCGGGAGTCGCCTCGATGCCGAGGTGCTCCGCGCAGGCACAGACCTCTGCCACGCACCTGCCGACGGTCTCGACGGGAACGGTCAGGAACTCGGCGGCCAGGTGAGATGTCACCGGCTCGTGACAAGTCGTTGAAGGCCCGGTGGAGCGGGTGGCAAGAACGGGCATGGATGTCGCATTCCTCCGGAGTTTCCCGGGGCATCCCCCGGATGTGTCGGCGAGGACGTGCGTTCTCATTCCACAACTTATCTCGGGAGTGTCAACCCTCGGCGCCCTGATATGGGAAGCTGGCCCCGTATCTTGACTGAATCCTGCAACAGTGGAGTAAGTGAGTGTCCCCGAAGAGGGAGCCGAATTGACGGCGAGTCAGTAGCCTGATCTCGCCTGCAAGCCCGACGGAGATGAGGTGGGCAGTTGCCGGGACGGTCCGGCGCGATCCTGCTAGGGTCCTGGCCGCAAACGTTCGAAGGCGCAACGCCGACTGGTCGCCGCCCGTACGGGAGCCCCGGCGTGTCGGCCCGGGGATCCCGGCCATCGGAGCGGTGGCGTTTCCGGGGTGTGCTGACCGCATCTTGGGCAGGGCTTCCGTCCGCACCTGCCCATCGCCGATGATGTACTCCAGGATCCGGTCCCCCGGAGCCGCGCTACGCCAATTCGCAAGTTTGGAGATGTGCCTCGTGGGAGACCCTGGCACGCGACGGAGGTGCCGACCATGAGCGCCGAAACCTCCGTGCCCCGTCCCCGGGAGTCGGGTGTGGACATCTCAGACTCCGGCCTGCTGCAGGGCCTGCTGTCGCAGTCGCCGTTCGCCTTCGCGTTCTTCGACCCCCAAGGTCGCTTCGAGCGTGTCGACGAGGTCTTCGCCAACGTGGTCGGCCTGCCCGCCGAGCGCTTGGTCGGCCGGGTCCCCGGTGAGTTGCTCTCCGCCGATCTGACCGCCCTGATCGAGGGCTCGGTGCGGAGCATGGTCGGGGGAGCCTCGGTCGACGGCGACCAGCGGATCCGGGTGCGCACCGCCGGTGGCGAGACCCACCACTGGTCGCTGACCTTCTCTCCGATCCATGATGACAAGGGCGCATTGCGCGCGATCTGCCTGGTCGGCGTCGACATCACCGACAGCAGGCAGGTCGAGGAGGATCTCAGGCGCAGCGAGGAGCGATACCGCTCGCTGGTCGAGGCCCAGTCCCAGCTGGTCTGGATCACCGCGCCCAACGGCGTCGTGGAGGAGGACGCGCCGCAGTGGCGGGCCATCACCGGCCAGGGGCTGGAGGAGTACCTGACCCACGGCTGGCTGGAGGCCGTCCACCCGGACGACCGCCCGCACACCGAGGAGGCCTGGCGTGAGGCGCTGCGTGGCCGGATCATGTTCGAGTGGAGCTACCGGGTCCGCACCCGGGCCAGCGGCTACCGGCACTTCGAGGTGCGCGCCGTCCCGATCATCCGGCACAACCGGGTCGTCGAATGGGTGGGAGCCAACACCGACGTCACCCCGCAGCGCGAGGCCGAGGAGATGCGGGGCCGCCTGACCGACCAGCTCGGCGCCGCGGCCCTGCGCACCGCGCGCCTGCAGGGCGCCACGGCGCTGCTCGCCGAGGCGCTCACCGTCGAGCAGGTGGTCCAGGTCATCATCGACGTGGGGCGTACGGCGCTGGCCGCCGACCGGTCGGCCGTGGCGCTGCTCGACGTCGACCGGGCCGCGCTGAAGCTGGTCAACAGCGGCGGCATCCCCGACGTTCCGGGCGCGCCCGGCGAGGAGATCCCGCTGTCGCACTCCAGCGTGATGACCATGGCGGTCAACAGCCGGCGCCCGGTCTTCGCCGAGTCGCCGGACAGCCTGCGGGCCCAACTGGTCGACGCGGGCGGCGACGACGACAGCGTCACCGGTTTCATCGCCCACAGTGACGAGCGGGCCTGGGTGGGCCTGCCGCTGCTGGCCGCGGGTCGCGCGCTCGGGGCACTGAGGTTCTCCTTCACCCGCCCGCAGAAGATCTCCCAGGAGGACGGGGTGTTCCTGGAGGCGCTCGCGGGGCAGTGCGCCCTCGCCGTGGAGCGGGCCACCCTGTTCGAGCGCGAGCACCGCACCGCCGAGACGCTCCAGCGCAGCCTGCTGCCCGATCGCCTGCCGGTGGTCAGGGGGCTGGTACTCGCCCAGCGGTTCCGCTCGGGGAGCCGCCACGTGCAGGTCGGCGGTGACTGGTACGACGCGTTCGTGCTCCAGGACGGCCGGGTCGCGGCGGTGGTCGGCGACGTCATGGGCAAGGGCGTCAAGGCCGCGGCGGGGATGGGCCGCATCCGCAACGCCATGCGGGCCCTGGCGTTGACCAACCCGCCGCCCGCGGCGGTCCTCACCGGCCTCGACCGGGTCTTCGAGGCGACCGAGGAGGAGGAGCAGGTCACGACGCTCGCCTACATGGTCGTCGAGCCCGGCACCGGAGAGGGCACGCTGGCGCTGGCCGGTCACCCGCCGCCCCTGCTGGTCTCCCCCGAGGGCGTGCCGATACTGTGCGACGGCGAGCCGGGCACCCCGCTGGGCTGGCCCACGAGTCGCAGGCAGTTCAGGTTCTGCGTCCCGCCGGGCCACACCGCCGTCCTGTATTCGGACGGTCTGGTGGAGAACCGGAAACGTGGTCTTGATGCCGGACTCGCTGATCTTTGCTCTGTTGTGACCGAAGCGCCGGCCGAAGTGGTCGGAAGCCCCCACATGTTGCTAGATTTCCTTGTCGACCGGATGTTGTCTGGATATGAGCAGGATGACGACGTCACGGTGCTCGCGATTCACGTTCCCGCCGCCACGAAGAGTGACTGAATGAAACAGTCATAACGGTTGCTTTCGGGTATCGGTGCCTCGCTTCCGTACGCACTACTCTCTTGGTCGGCCTAGGGTGGAGGGCAACCGCCAGGAGGCGGCCGTATGGATCACGGTGTCATGCCACAATGCTGGACAGGTGCGTCGCGGTTCGCGCGGCCTCGCTAACCACAACTAGAGGTAGAAGTGCCCCTAGTTGGGCATCTGGGTCCATTCTCGTCTCGCTTTCCTTCGAGAGGTGTTCGTGTCGCCTGCAAGTTCGACTCGCTCGAAGCCATCCGAGCTGAACGAGCCCGTCATTCAGCAGCTGATGGAGCGGGGGCGCTCGCAGGGGTTCCTCGAGTCCGAGGATGTCCGCAAGGCCGTCGAGGAAGCGGACATTCCGATGGCGCAGGTCGCTGGAATCCTGCGAAGCCTCAGCAAAGAGGGCATCACCGTACGGCTGACTGCCGAGGACTCCGCGGCTCCCAAGAAGTCCCGCACTCCGGCCAAGCGTCGTACTGCCCCGGCCGCGCCCGCCGCCGTCAAGAAGACCAAGACCGCCGCGGCGGCCAAGGAGCAGCCGGAGACCGTCACCGCGGTCGTCGGCGGTTCCGAGCCCGCGGCAGCGGCCAAGAAGCCCGCCCCCGCGGCCAAGAGGCCCGCGGCGCCGGCCAAGAAGATCGCCCCGGCTGCCAAGAAGCCGGTTCCGGCCCCGCCGAAGAAGGCCGGCCCCGAGGCGGCCGCTCCGGCCCCCGTGTCCGAGTCGAAGTCGCTCGCCGGCGATGACGACGAGGTCATCGAGCTTGAGGACGTCGAGCTCGAGGACTTCGACCTGGAGGCCGTCGCCGAGGTCGAGGTCGAGGTCGAGGTGGAAGCCGAGGCCGAGGCCGAGGAGGAGCCCAAGGCCGAGGCCATCGAGGTCAACGAGGACGAGGTCCTCATCCTCTCCGATGACGACGATGACGCCCCGGTGCCGCAGGTCGCCGCCGCCGGCGCCACCGCCGACCCGGTCAAGGACTACCTCAAGCAGATCGGCAAGGTCCCCCTGCTCAACGCGGAGCAGGAGGTCGAGCTCGCCAAGCGGATCGAGGCCGGTCTGTTCGCCGAGGAGCAGCTGGGAACCGACGGCGAGAGGCTCCCGGTCGACGTCCGCGCCGAGCTGGAGTGGATCGCCGAGGACGGCCGCCGGGCCAAGAACCACCTGTTGGAGGCCAACCTCCGTCTCGTGGTCTCGCTGGCCAAGCGCTACACCGGCCGCGGCATGCTCTTCCTGGACCTGATCCAGGAGGGCAACCTGGGCCTGATCCGCGCGGTGGAGAAGTTCGACTACACCAAGGGCTACAAGTTCTCCACCTACGCCACGTGGTGGATCCGGCAGGCGATCACCCGAGCCATGGCCGACCAGGCGCGGACCATCCGCATTCCGGTCCACATGGTCGAAGTGATCAACAAGCTGGCCCGTGTCCAGCGGCAGATGCTTCAGGACCTGGGGCGCGAGCCCACTCCCGAGGAGTTGGCCCGCGAGCTCGACATGACCCCTGAGAAGGTCGTCGAGGTCCAGAAGTACGGCCGCGAGCCGATCTCCCTGCACACCCCGCTGGGTGAGGAGGGGGACAGCGAGTTCGGTGACCTCATCGAGGACTCCGAGGCCATCGTCCCCGCCGACGCGGTCAGCTTCACGCTCCTGCAGGAGCAGCTCCACTCCGTCCTGGACACGCTGTCCGAGCGCGAGGCGGGCGTGGTCTCGATGCGATTCGGCCTGACCGACGGTCAGCCGAAGACGCTGGACGAGATCGGTAAGGTTTACGGGGTGACCCGCGAGCGTATCCGGCAGATCGAGTCCAAGACCATGTCCAAGCTCCGTCACCCGTCTCGGTCGCAGGTCCTGCGTGACTACCTTGACTGAGATTCTCTGACAGAGGGCCCGCACCGTCCGGTGCGGGCCCCACGTCGTTAACGCCGGTGTAACAGGTCGGTAGCACGGAGTGTGAAACGAACTTCTAGGCTCCCGCCTCATGGGTGTGGCCGAAGTTGACAGGATTCGCGCCCGGAGGCTGCGGGTGATCGTCGATCGTCCGTGGGCGGACGTGGTGCTCGACGACGCGGTCGCCGCGGTGCGCCGGAGGGTGTTCGAGAGCGGTACGTTCACGCTCGGCGCGGCCCGCGGTGATCCGGAGAGGCGCGCGCTCAGGGTCGAGGCGCTGGCCAGGGCGGCCGTCGGTCACAGTGGCGCCATCGAGGCGCTGGCGCTCCATGACCGGGCCAACCCCGACCTGTGGCTCTGGCTCGGGCGTACCCGCATCGAGGAAGCCTGGACGATCAAGCCGGATGTCAAGGCCCGGGCCGTGCAGGCGCAGCGTCTGCAGGCGTTCCAGGCGGCGATGGAGAGAGCCAGGCAGCCGCTCTTCACCGCGGCGGCGCTCGTGCCGTCGGATCCGGTGCCCTGGGAGTCGATCATGTGGCTCTACCTCGGCCTCGACCGGCCGCGCCAGGAGAGGGACGCGGTCTGGTTCGAAGCCGTTCGCCGTTATCCGACGCTGTTCCCGGCCAATGTGGCCAGGCTCATGACGTTGTCCCCGGCCTGGGGCGGCAGCGCCCAGGAGATGCTGGAGTTCGCCAGGCAGGCCGTGTCGCGGGCGCCCGACGGGGACCCGATGGCGGCCCTGCTGCCGCTGGCGCACTTCGAGCAGGTGGCCGCCGAGCGGTCACCGATGTCACGCGGAGGCTGGTTCTCGGACGGGGCGCTGCGCGAGATCGTCTCGCACGCGGGCCGCTGGCTGGGCGGCGACAGCCATCCACGGTCGATAGAGGCGCACAACCTGTTCGGGGCCGCCTTCTACCTGGCCGACCTGCGCAGGCCCGCGCGCGGGCACCTGACACGTACGGGGGGCAGGGTCAGCAGGCTGCCGTGGTCCTATCTGGGTGATCCCGCTCAGCAGTTCGAGCGGGCCTGCGGGCGGCTCCGCCTCGTCCCGGCGTGAACCGGGGCGCGAGAGGTCTTGACGTGGGCTCGCAAGGGGAATGTGGCGAATATCACACGGTTACGTTGAGTATCCATGACTTCCTCCCCTCGGGAGGCGGACAGAGAGTGACGGAGTGCCCAAGGTGGTCCAGGATCTTCGTGAGCTCCTCGGGGCTCTGCGGATCGATGTCCCCCTCCAGCAGCGAGCGGGCTATGACGCCGCGAGTGGCCTTCGCCATATGGCTGACGACCTTCCCCTCCTTGAGCACCCGCACCGCCACCGCCCTGCCGCCCGGCTGCCACGCCGCCGCGTAGGTGCCCGAGCGCAGATCCACCACCAGGCCGGGCTCGGCGTCGAGCAGCGGGGTGACCGATCGGCGCCAGAAGGCGCCAAGACCGCCCAGCGGCGGCAGTCGCACCCCCATCGACAGCCGGTACGGGGGTACACGGTCGTCGATCCGGAGGAGCCCCCACAGGCCGGAGAAGATCAGCAGACTTTCCGAGGCCCGCGCCGCGGCCTCGGGGGAGAGCGAGGCCAGGTGAAGATTGTCGTAGAGCACGCCGGTGTACAGGTCGGCCGCGGCCAGCGTGGGCGCGGTGCGCAGAAGCAGGTTCTTGCCGATCTCACCTGCCTGTCCGGGTGACAGTCCGAGCACCTCCCGTGCGGCGGGACCCTCGCACAGGGCGATGAGCGCGTCCAGGACGCGTCGCCTGGACGGGGCGAGGGCGGGGAAACTCAACCGGGGCAGGTCGAGGGCCGGGCCGTCACCCAGTGCGGCCTTTCCCTCGGACGGGGGTAGCAGAATCAGCACATTCACCGAGCGTAGTGCGGCGACCAAGGGGTTAGGATCCTGCAGCATGATCGTTGAGGTTTTCGACCGGCTGGTCGACCAGGCCTGGCCGGCGACTCACCGGGTGGACGAGGGGGGCTGGATCCTGCGTGCGGCGGACGGGGTGACCAAGCGGGCCAACTCCGTGCTGCCGCTGGGCGAGCCGGAGGATCTGGAAGCGGGCGTCGAGGTGGCGGAGAAGTTCTACGCCGACCGGGGCCTGCCCTGCGTCTTCTCGGTGGGGGGTGGCGCCACGCCCGGCCTGGACGCGTTGCTGCACGCGCGCGGCTATCGGGTGGTGGATCCGACGCTGATCATGACGGCGAGCCTGGTGCCCGAGGCGTCCGGGAACGGCGTCGGCGCGTCGCGAGAAGAGGTCGATCTCGCCGAAGCGCCCTCGCGGGCATGGCTGGACACCTGGTGGAGCGTGGACGGGAGGTTCGGCGGCGACGGTCTGGCGACGGCCGCGCGGATCCTCACCGGTGTGCCCGCCACGTACGCCTCGCTCGGCGAGGAGGCCGTGGGGCGGGGTGTGGTCCAGGGGGAGTGGTTCGGGATCTACTCCATGGCCGTGGTGCCGCACGCGCGGCGCAAGGGCCATGGGCGGAAGGTGTTGCGCGCCCTGCTCACACATGCGCGGGAGCAGGGCACGCAGCGGGCATATTTAGTAGTGGTGGAGTCGAACACGGCGGCCAGGACGCTCTACGAGCGCCATGGCTTCACAGTGGCGGGCCGATATCACTATCGGGTCCGATGACGGCTCCATCCGTCTGGTCATCGTTCGTCGTTGCCTGCCGTTGCCGGAGCGTCACTGAGACGCGCAGACTCGTCCTGGATGTTGGCACCCTTGTCTCTCAGCACGGCTACGTGCTGACGCCCGTGGTGGGCGCAGAACAGCAGCTCCCCACCTACGGGCAGGGTCGCGCGGATGTAGGCCTGGGCGCCGCACCGGTCACAGCGGTCCGCAGCGGTCAGCTGCTTGGCGGGGGCGAGGGTTCCAGTCACGTATCGCCTTTCAGGTCATCCCCTGAGGTGGAGGATCTGGCGTCAGTCACTTGAGAGAACATCTAACCCGATACGAACGTTCCCAATCGACCCCCTGCTACGCCCAGAGCGGAAAGCGGCCGAAAGTAACGATGATCACGCTGGATGTAACGCCGTTGTCCACCGGATGGCAAGCTTGTACGCGTCGTGGCGGGAAGAACGGTAAGCTGCGCACACGTGTTCGACAGAGCTGGGAGTGGGTGTGACCGCAGTTAGCGCGGAGACGGGTTATACGGCCCGCCACCTGTCGGTGCTGGAGGGGCTCGAAGCCGTCCGCAAGCGCCCCGGTATGTACATCGGGTCGACCGACAGCCGCGGTCTCATGCACTGCCTGTGGGAGATCGTGGACAACGGGGTCGACGAGGCCCTGGCCGGCTACTGCACCCGCATCGAGGTCGAACTTCACGCCGACGGCTCCATCGAGGTCCGTGACAACGGCCGGGGCATCCCCGTCGACGTCGAGCCAAAGAGCGGCCTGGCGGGCGTCGAGCTCGTCTACACCAAGCTGCACGCCGGCGGGAAGTTCGGCGGCGGTTCCTACGGCGCCTCCGGTGGCCTGCACGGCGTCGGCGCCTCCGTGGTCAACGCCCTCTCCTCGCGGCTGGACGTCGAGGTCGACCGTGACGGCCGGATCCACGAGATCAGCTTCCGCAGGGGCGTTCCCGGCGTCTTCGACGGCGACGGGCCCAAGGCCAAGTTCAAGAAGAGGTCGGGGCTGCGTGACGGAGGCGCCGCCGCGAAGAAGGTCACCGGCACCCGCGTGCGCTTCTGGGTCGACCACCAGATCTTCCTCCCCGAGGCCGAGGTCTCCCTCGACGAGATCCATGTCCGCCTGCGCCAGACCGCGTTCCTGGTCCCTGGACTGACCCTGGCCGTGCGTGACAGCCGCGGCGAGGAGCCGGCCGAGGAGGAGTTCCACTTCGACGGCGGCATCTCGGAGTTCACCGAGTTCCTCGCCCGGGACGAGGCGGTCTGCGAGGTGCTGCGCCTGCGGGGCGTAGGCCACTTCCACGAGACGGTCCCCGTCCTCGACGACCTGGGGCACATGACCCCGACCGAGGTCCAGCGCGAGCTCACCGTGGACGTGGCGGTGCGCTGGGGCAAAGGCTACGACAGCACGGTCAGGTCCTTCGTCAACGTGATCGCCACCCCCAAGGGCGGCACCCACGTCAACGGCTTCGAGCGCGCCCTCGTCCGCACTTTGAACGAGCAACTGCGCGAGACCCGCCTGCTCAAGAACGGCGACGCCCCGGTCACCCGCGAGGACATCATGGAGGGTCTCACCGCGGTGGTGACCGTCCGGGTGCCCGAGCCGCAGTTCGAGGGCCAGACCAAGGAGGTCCTGGGCACCTCGGCGGCCTCCCGGATCGTCGCCCACGTCGTCTCGCGTGAGCTCAAGGAACTGCTCGCCAACCCGTCGCGCACTGTGAAGCCGCAGCTCCGCGCGGTCCTGGAGAAGATCGTCGCGGCGGCCAAGGCCCGTATCGCCGCCCGGGAGCACCGCGACAACCAGCGCCGCAAGACCGCTCTGGAGAATTCGGCGCTCCCCGCCAAGCTGGTCGACTGCCGCAGCGACGAGGTCGACCGCAGCGAGCTGTTCATCGTCGAGGGTGACTCGGCGCTGGGTACCGCCCGCGCGGCCCGCGACTCGGAGTTCCAGGCCCTGCTGCCGATCCGGGGCAAGATCCTGAACGTGCAGAAGGCGTCCGTCGCGGACATGCTCAAGAACGCCGAGTGTGCCGCGATCATCCAGGTCATCGGGGCGGGTTCCGGCCGATCCTTCGACATCGAGGCGGCTCGCTACGGCAAGGTCATCCTGATGGCCGACGCCGACGTCGACGGGGCGCACATCCGCTGTCTCCTGCTGACCCTGTTCCACCGCTACATGAAGCCGATGGTCGAGGCCGGGCGCGTTTTCGCCGCCGTGCCGCCGCTGCATCGGATCGAGGTCATCAACCCCAGCCGAGGTCACGGCAAATACGTCTACTGCTACTCCGACGCCGAGCTGCACAAGGTGCTGCGTGATCTGGAGCGCAGGGGTAAGCGCTGGAAGGACCCGGTCCAGCGGTACAAGGGCCTGGGCGAGATGGACGCCGACCAGCTGGCCGAGACGACCATGGAGCCCCGCCACCGCACCCTGCGCAGGGTCCGCATCCAGGACATCGAGGAGGCCGAGCGCATCTTCGCCCTCCTGATGGGCAGTGACGTGGCCCCGCGCCGGGAGTTCATCGTGAGCAGCTCGGCCGAGATCGACCGCGACCACATCGACGCGTAGCGGGCCCGCCGGGCCATGGGCCGCGGCGGGCCGGAACCCCCGAGGCTCAGATGTCGACCGGCATCAGCTTGCCGGTGCGCACGTCATAGACGGCGCCGCCCACCGGCATGCCCGCCGGGAGGAACGGGCTGGTCCTGATCCGGGTGAGGTCGTGGCGCAGCGCCGCGTCCTGGTCGGGGACGGTGTGGAAGTCCAGGCTCCGGGTGTCGACACCGCGGCGGGCGGCGATCGCATGCACCTCGTCGTCGGTGACCTTGGTCATGCCGCAGTCGGTGTGCGGCATGACCAGCACCCGTTCCACCGCCAGCAGGTTGACCGCCAGGACGAGCGTGCGCAGCACGTCGTCGGTCACCCTGGCTCCGGCGTTGCGGAGGATCTTGGCGTCGCCTGGTTTCAGGCCGAAGAGACCCAGCGGATCGATCCGGGAGTCCATGCAGGTGACCACCGCGAGGCCACGAGCCGCCTTGCCGGTCAGTTCCGCGTTGGTGAACGTGGCGGAGAACTCCTCGTTGGCGGCCAGCAGGTCGTCAAAGGCACTCACGTACGTATCCCTCGGTCGATGGGGCTAACGAACCAATGATGCGTCATACCCATTCGGCGAGGGTTGTCGGGGGCGCCTCAGGTGACGACTTCACCAAGATCCCACCGTCTGGACTCACATTGAGTGATGATGTCGTCACTCGAAGTCCGGGAGGTGGAGAGGGTAATGAGCAGGACGGAATCGCTGGCCGACTATCTCCGTGACCAGGGCAGGCGGAGGCTGGACCGGGTGGAGTCCAGGGACGGGGGGCGCAACGCGCGCTCGGCGCTGGCCCTGCTCGACGCGGCGGCCTACACCCGGTCCCTGAAGGAGGACGACCCGTTCGTGGCCGTCCTCGTGGAGGCGGGGTGTTTCGGGCCGTACGGGGCGGGCGGGTTCGATCCGCCGGATCGAGTCGCCCGGGTCATCCGTTTCTGGGAGTCGGGTGAGCCCTGGCAGTTGCTGATGGCCATCAGGTTCGCACTTCAGGGGGCGCTCACCTGAGATCCCGGGCGCGTCCCGAGCCCCGTGCGGGACGGGGCACGCCCCGAAAGCCGAGACCTGCCGGGTGGCGTCGCGGGGGCCGGAGAACGCGACGCCGGCGTCCGGTACGCGGGACCCGTCATCGCCGAGGAGCCCCCGTCGTCCTGACGGGGGCTCCTCGGTGTCCTGCGCGGGGGATGAGGATCATTCCGGGGAGGTGGCCTCCCCCTGGTCCTGCCGGTCGTCCTCGGCGCACAGGGAGCCGCCCACGGCCGACACCGTGTGGGTGAGCCGGACCCCGGAGCCGTCGCGGCGGCCCAGTTCCTCGGGGAGCGGCACGGGCTTGCCGACGGCCGAGACCGCGCGGGCCGGCCCGGGGCCCGCCCAGGCGAGCAACAGGACGTCCTCGCCCTTGAGGAACCGCTGGACGCGGACACCGCCGGTGCCGCGACCCTTCGGCGGGTACTCGGCGAAGTCGGAGACCTTGGCGCCACCGATCTGGGTGCCTGGCAGTGCGGTCGAGGAGCCGGCGATCGTCACGACCCGAGACTCGCGGGAGGGGTCTACCACGCCGAACCAGATCACCACGGCGTCTCCGTCCAGCCGCACGCCGGCCATGCCTCCCGCCGGGCGGCCCTGGGGGCGGACCACGGAGGCGGGGTAGCGCAGCAGCTGGGCCTCGGAGGTGATGAAGACCAGGTCGTGGTCCTCGCTCGTCAGCTCCACCGCGCCCACCACGGTGTCGCCGTCCTTGAGGCCGATGACCTCGAAGTCGTCGCGGTTGGCCGGGTAGTCGGGGACGACCCGTTTGACCACGCCCTGCGCGGTGCCCAGGGCCAGGCCGGGCCCGTCGGGGTCGAGCGAGCCGATGCCGACGACGGTCTCACCCGGGTTGAAGGTGACGTACTCGGTGACCGGGTGGCCTCCGGACAGCGACGGCGGGTTGGCCGAGCGAGGCAGCGTGGGCAGGTCGACTACCTGGACCCGGATCATCCGCCCCTGGTTGGTGACCACGCCCACCTCGCCCCTGACCGTGCTCCGCACCGCGGAGACCAGCACGTCGTGGGCCGAGCGGTCACCGTCGCCGGCCAGTGGCGAGGCGTCGGCCGTGCGGGCCAGCAGCCCGGTGGACGAGAACAGCACCAGGCAGGGGTCGTCGGCGACCTCCAGGGGGACCGAGACGTTCCTCGCCACCCCCGAGGACTCCAGCAGCACCGTGCGGCGCGGGGTGCCGAAGGTCTTGGAGATCTGGGCGAGCTCGTCGGAGACGACCTTGCGGAGCCTGTCGTCGGAGGACAGGATCGCGGTCAGCTCGGCGATCTCGTCGCGCAGCGTCTGGCTCTCGCGGTCGAGCTCCAGCTTGTCGTAGCGGGTCAGGCGACGCAGCGGGGTGTCGAGGATGTAGTTGGCCTGGATCTCCGACAGCTGGAATGTCTGCGTCAGGCGCTCGCGGGCCTGGGCGGAGTCATCGGAGGAACGGATGACCCGGATCACCTCGTCGATGTTGAGCAGGGCGACGATGAGGCCCTCGACGAGGTGCAGCCGCTCCTCGCGCTTGCGCCTGCGGTACAGCGAACGACGGCGGACCACGTCGATACGGTGGTCCACGTAGACCTGGAGCAGCTCGCGCAGGCCCAGCGTGCGCGGCTCGCCGTCGACCAGCGCGACGTTGTTGATGCCGAAGGTCTCCTCCATCGGGGTGAGCCGATAGAGCTCCTCCAGCACGGCCTCGGGGATGAAGCCGTTCTTGATCTCGATGACCAGGCGGAGGCCCTTGTGCCGGTCGCTGAGGTCCTTGAGGTCGGAGATGCCCTGGAGCTTCTTGGCGGTGACCAGCTCCCTGATCTTGGTGACCACGCGCTCGGGGCCGACGTTGAAGGGCAGTTCGGTGACGACGATGCCCTTGCGGCGGGGGCTGACCTGCTCGACGGCGCACTTGGCGCGCATCCGGAAGGTGCCACGGCCCTTGGCGTACGCGTCGCGGATGCCGTCGAGGCCGATGATCGTGCCACCGGTGGGCAGATCGGGGCCGGGGACGAACCGCATCAGGTCGTCGAGCGTCGCCTCCGGCTTCTTGATCAGGTGGCGGGCGGCGGCGACGACCTCGACGAGGTTGTGCGGCGCCATGTTGGTGGCCATTCCGACCGCGATGCCGGTGGCCCCGTTGACCAGCAGGTTGGGGAAGGCCGACGGCATGACCGTGGGCTCGGTCTCCTGGCCGTCGTAGTTGGGTTTGAAGTCGACGGTGTCCTCGTCGATCGACTGGACCACGGCCATGGCGGCCGAGGCCAGCCGGGCCTCGGTGTAGCGCATCGCGGCGGGCATGTCGTCGGGGGAGCCGAAGTTGCCGTGCCCGTCGATGAGCGGCAGGCGCATCGAGAACGGCTGGGCCATCCGGACCAGCGCGTCGTAGATGGCGGTGTCGCCGTGCGGGTGGAGCTTGCCCATCACGTCGCCGACGACGCGTGAGGACTTGACGTGGCCCCGGTCGGGCCGGAGGCCCATCTCGCTCATCGAGTAGAGAATGCGGCGCTGGACCGGCTTGAGGCCGTCTCTGGCGTCCGGCAGTGCACGCTGGTAGATGACCGAATATGCGTATTCGAGGAAGCTGGTGCGCATCTCGGTGGAAACGTCGATGTCGACGATCCGCTCCTCGAAGCCCTCGTCGGTCGGGGGTGTGGTCGTCCGTCGAGCCATCTGATTTCCTGCGCGCGGGCCCCGGCCGTCAGGCCGAGGGGGAGGCGCATCCTCCTTCTGTCTTCGTGGTCGAACCGTCTGCACCGGCTCCCTGGGAAGCCTCGGGCCGGGGCGTCCGGCGGGAGGCCGGGTATGGTACCGAGACTCGATACCATACCCAGCTCATCCGACACCTTCGGGCCTTCCCCGGCCCGCCGCCGTTCCGGGCGGGGTGTCAGGCGGTGTCGCGGGTCCTGGGGCCCGCCCCGGGCCAGGGCCCGGGGGTCTCCCCCTCGTACTCGTCGCCGGGCACGTTCAGCCTGGTGTCGTAGATCCTGAAGCCGCGGGCCTGATAGTTGGCGAGCGCCACCGGGCTGTCGAGGGAGCAGGTGTGCAGCCACACCCGCCGGGTCGGCTCCCGGCCGGGCTGCCGGTCGGCCAGGTCCCAGGCCCTGGCGGTGCCGACCTCCAGCAAACGGCCGCCGACGCCTCTGCCGATCGCCCACGGCAGGAGGCCGAAGCAGGTGATCTCGACCGCCGCGCCGTCCTGGGGGGCGAGCTCGACGTAGCCCGCGGGGGTGCCACGGTGATAGGCCACCCACGTCTCCACGCCGCTCTCCAGCCAGTCGCTCCACTCCCGCCAGGTCCACGGCAGCCGGTTGGTCCAGTGCCATTCTCCGCCGACGGCCGTGCTGAGGAACCGGCTGAACTCGGGCGAGGGCACCTCGGCGTGTACGACGTCGACCTCGATCGACGGCGGCCTGGCGGGCAGCAGGTCCGAGCGTGAGGTCTGTTCGAGATACCAGGTGGTGACGTCCATAGTGGATGCATCAAACCATGGCGCGGAGCCTGCCGGTTCCCCCGCTCCTCGCCGACCTGGCGCGACCTCCCCGCGAGGGTGTCCGCGGCGGGCGGGGGAGCACCCTCGACCGGCACCGGTCCGGCACGTGTGCCTTACCAAGCAATTGCTTGTTTTAATGGATCGGGCTAGGCTCGGAAAGAGGGCTGGGTAAGGATGACCTAACCTTCACGAATGCCGTGCGGCCACGATGGAGGGCGTCCGAAGATGATCGAGTTCAAGCCCGTGACCAGGCACATCGGCGCCGAGGTGAGCGGTGTCGACCTGCGCAAGCCACTGTCGGAGGGAGAGGTCCGGGAGATCCGGCGAGGCTGGCTGGAGTACAAGGTCCTCTTCTTCCGTGACCAGCACATCAGTGACGAAGAGCACATCCGCTTCGCGGAGAACTTCGGCTCGATCAACCACCCCGCCTTCAAGAAGGACGGCGGCACCGCCATCCACGTCCTCGACCAGACCGACCCCAAGGGCGAGGGCGGCGACGAGTGGCACAGCGACAACACCTTCGAGCCGGTCCCGCCGATGGGCTCGCTGCTGCGCTGCGTGCAACTGCCCTCCGTAGGCGGTGACACCCTCTGGGCCAACGCCCAGCTGGCCTACGAGACGCTCTCGCCGCCCATCCAGCGGCTCTGCGACGAGCTCACCGCGATCCACGACATCACGGCCTCGATGAAGAAGGCCATTTCCAAGGGGCACGACTTCGACCTGGAACAGGTCCAGGCCAAGTGGCCGCCGATCGAGCGTCCCGTGGTGCGCACGCACGCCGAGACCGGACGCAAGGCGCTGTTCGTCAACCGCTCCTCCACCACGCGGCTGGTGGGGTTGTCCGACCGGGAGAACGAGGCGCTGCTGCCCTACCTGATCGACCACATCCGCTCTCCCGAGTACCAGGTCCGGCTCAACTGGCGGCCGGGCACGCTGGCCTTCTGGGACAACCGGAGCACCCAGCACTACGCGGTCGCCGACTACACCGAGCGCCGCCGCATGCACCGGGTGACGATCAACGCCTTCCCCGAACACCTGGACGCCTAGGCCCCGCCTGGCGGGTCTCGCCGTGGTGACCGGCGACAACGCGGCGAGGCACCGCCTGACCGGGGTGGGCGGCGGATCCAAGGGGCGGCGCCTAGGAGCCGCGGGCGTGGTAGGCCGTGACGGCGGCCGCCACGTCAGGGTGCAGCCGTCCCCGGTCGGACAGCCACCCTCCGATGCCCATACGCCCGAGGAGTTCGAGGGGCTGGAGGCTGTCGAGGGCGATCCACAGGTCGATGCCGTGCTGTCGTACCAGGCCGTAGAACTCCCTGGCCGCCGACACCGCGGTGAGATCCATGCCGGGCACGCCGGTCAGGTCGAGGAGTACCGCCCGGGGCCGGGGGGTGGTGGCCTCGATGAGCGACCTCACCCGGTCCGCCACTCGCCGGGCGTTGGCGAAGTACAGACGGCTCTCGATACGCACGATCAGCAGCCCCGGCTCGGTCTCGTCCGACGGGTGACGCCTGAGGTCGCGATAGGCCCCCGACTCCGGATCGCGGCCCAGGGGGTAGATCGGCGGGTTGTCCACCTGGTGCAGCAGCAGGAGTATCGAGATCACGACCGCGGCCAGCACGCTCTGCATGATGCCGAGGCCGACCGCCACCAGCATCGTGACGCAGGCGAGCGCGAACTCCGGCCGGCTGGCCCGCCAGATCGCCGCCAGCCCGTGGACGTCGACCAGGCGTGCCGCGATGGTCAGCACGATCCCGCCCAGGACGGCCGTGGGCAGCGGGGACAGGGCCGGGGCGAGGAGGAGCAGCACCACCGCGGTGCAGAGCGCGGTCACGATCTCGGCCCGCTGGCTCCGGGCGCCGGAGGCGTCGTTCATCTCGCTCTGCGTCATGCCGCCCGCCGCCGGGTAGGCGCGGAAGATCCCGCCCAGGGCGTTCGCCAGTCCGAGTGCGAGCAGTTCCCGGTCGGCGTCGAGCGGCGGGTCGTCCCGGTGCCGGAAGATCCTCGCCGCGCTGATCGACTCCACGAAGGAGAGCAGCGCCATGCCGAGGGCCATCGGCGCCAGTGCCCTGACCAGGCCGAGGTCGGGCAGGAGCGGGGGCGGCAGGCCGCTGGGCACCCTGCCGATCGTGGCCACGCCGTACGAGGACAGGTGCGCCAGGAAGCTGATCAGGGTGACGACCGTCACCGCCACCAGCGGGCCCGGCACACGGGGCACCCGCCGAAGCACGACGAGCAGCAGTACCACCGCGGCCGCCACGAGCATCGTCGGCACGTTGGCCTCACCCAGCCTGCCGGCCGCGGAGAGCAGCCGGTCGAAGACCTTGGTCCCCTCCGCGTGGACGCCGATCACCGTACCGAGCTGGCCGGCCGCGATGGTCAGGCCGATCCCGCTCTTCAGGCCGGTCATCACCGGGTCGGAGATGAAGTCGCCGAGGAATCCCAGTCGCAGGACGCTCGAGGCCAGCAGGATCACCCCGGTCAGCACGGCCAGCGTCGAGGCGGCCGTCATCGGCGCGGTCCCCGGGGGCGTCGCCGCGAGGGCGGCCGCCGTCAGCGCGGACAGGGTGGAGGTGGTGCTGACCGACAGCGGGCGTGAGGTGCCGAGCAGCGCGTAGATGATCATCGGGACCAGCGCGCAGTACAGGCCCGCCTGCACGGGCAGCCCGGCGATGGTGGCGTAGGCCATCGCCTGGGGCAGGACGACGGAGGCCGTCGTGATCCCCGCCACCGTGTCGGCGCGCAGTCTGCTGAGGTTCGGCATGTGAGTGGAGCGCGATTCTCCCTGGTGTGCCCGGTTGGTGATTCCACTGTCCTACCGGTGCTCGCGGGTGGAACCGAGGAGGCTCCGGCGGTTCGGTCAAGGTTCGGCCATCAGCGCGCGACGTCCGCCGGGCGGAGGACGCCACCGGAGTCCGGAGTGAAACAGTCGGCTGGACCTGGTACCAATGACCGGTGAGCGAAGAGCAGATGCTGCGAGAAGAGGCCGAGGGGCGGCTGCGGGCGCTCGCCGGGGAGCACGCCCGGCTGCGCGAGGACCAGTGGTCGGCCATCAGGGCACTGGTCATGGACCGGCGCCGGGTGCTCGTGGTGCAGCGCACCGGCTGGGGCAAGTCGGCCGTCTACTTCATCGCCACCGCGCTCCTGCGCGAGCTGGGTGAGGGGCCCACCGTCATCGTGTCCCCGCTGCTGGCCCTGATGCGCAACCAGATCGCCGCCGCCGAGCGTGCCGGGATCAACGCGGTCACGATCAACTCGGCCAACCCCGAGGAGTGGGAGCAGGTCTACAACCAGGTCGCCGAGGGGGAGGTCGACGTGCTGCTGGTCAGCCCCGAGCGGCTCAACAACCCCGACTTCCGCGACCACGTGCTGCCCGGGCTGGCCGAGAGCGCGGGCCTGATCGTGGTCGACGAGGCGCACTGCATCTCTGACTGGGGCCATGACTTCCGTCCCGACTACCGGCGGCTGCGCACGCTGTTCGGGGAACTCACCGAGGGCGTGCCGATCCTCGCGACCACCGCCACGGCCAACGCCAGGGTCACCCGCGACGTCGCCGAGCAGATGGGCGAGGAGACGCTGGTGCTGCGCGGCGCGCTGGAGCGCGACAGTCTCCATCTCGGGGTCGTGCGCCTGGGCGGCGCCGAGCAGCGCCTGGCCTGGCTCGCGAGCACGCTGCACGAGCTCCCAGGTTCCGGCATCGTCTACACGCTCACCGTGGCCGCCGCCCAGGAGATCGCCGCCTACCTGCGCGAACAGGGCCACGAGGTGGTCGCCTATTCCGGGCAGACCGAGCAGAGCGAGCGGCTCGCCGCCGAGCAGGCGCTGCTGGACAACAAGATCAAGGCGCTGGTCGCGACCTCCGCGCTCGGCATGGGCTACGACAAACCCGACCTGGGCTTCGTCATCCACGTCGGGGCCCCGCAGTCCCCGGTGGCCTACTACCAGCAGGTCGGCAGGGCGGGCCGCGGGGTCGAGCGGGCAGAGGTGATCCTGCTGCCCGGCGCCGAGGACCGCGACATCTGGGCGTACTTCGCCTCGCTGGCCTTCCCGCCGGAGCCCGTCGTGCGGGCCGTGCTGGCCGCGCTGGAGGAGGGCGGGGTGATGTCCACGGCCGCCCTGGAGAACCGGGTGGATCTCAGCCGGAGCCGCCTGGAGACCATGCTGAAGGTCCTCGACGTCGACGGCGCCGTGCGCCGGGTCAGGGGCGGCTGGGAGTCCACCGGCGAGCCCTGGGAGTACGACGCCCCGCGCTACGCCAGGGTCGCCGCCGAGCGGGAGGCCGAGCAGCGGGCCATGCTCGACTACCTCGACACCACCGGCTGCCGCGAGGAGTTCCTCCGCCGCCGCCTGGACGACGACACCGCCGCCCCGTGCGGGCGCTGCGACAACTGCACCGGCGCGCACCGCTCGCCCGAGGTGGACTCCCAGGCCGTGCGTTCGGCGGCCGACCGGCTCCGCAGGCCCGGGGTGGAGGTCGAGGCGCGCAGGCAGTGGCCGACGGGGCTGACCGATCTCAAGGGCCGGATCAGGCCGGAACTGGGCGCCGAGCCGGGGCGGGTGCTGGGCAGGCTCACCGACATCGGCTGGGGCAACCGCCTGCGCGGCCTGCTGGCCGATGGCGCCTCCGACGGGCCGATCCCCGACGACGTCTTCGCCGCCATGGTCAAGGTGCTGTCGTCCTGGGAGTGGGCGCAGCGCCCGGTGGGCGTGGTCGCGGTGCCCTCGAGCAGCCGCCCGCAGCTCGTCCGCAGCCTGGCCGAGCGGCTGGCCCAGGTGGGGCGCCTGTCCTATCTGGGCGATCTCGGCTACCGGTCGGGCCCGCCGGGACGGCAGTTCAACAGCGCGCAGCGGGTCCAGGCGATCCGGGGCACCCTCGCCATGCCCTCCGCCCTGGGCGCGGCCGTTGCCTCGGCCCAGGGGCCGCTCCTGCTGGTCGACGACCGGATCGACACGGGCTGGACGATGACCCTGGGAGCCGCCATGCTCCGCCACGCCGGAGCCCCCGCCGTGCTGCCCCTCGCCCTGGCGGTAACCAGCTAGGGGAGCGCCGGGCGGAGGTCGGTTCTCCCGTCCGGAGGTATGGGCCGAGGCCGGGGTCCGGCGATCCGAAGGCGGCCACCGCCTGCCCCGGCCTGCCGAATCGGGAGAAGGCCCGGCAGCCGCCGGCGTTCGGCCCGTGCCTCGGGCCCGTCCCCGCCCGGCTCATTGGCATGGGTTCTTGTCCCTTTTGTAGAGCCCCTTTCCCCTGCGGTGGCTCCGGTGGAGGACCGTCCCCGCGACGTGATGACGGGCACGGGCCGCCGTGGAGTCCACGACGGCCAGGTCGAGGCCTGCCTGCCCGCGGGCGCCGGCCTCGCCGATCACGGCCCTCGCCAGGCTCTGGAAGACGTCCGTGGCCGACCGGGCGACCGAGGAACGGCTCGTCCGCACGGCGTCGCACGACGTGCCCCGGCAGGCCCGGCAGGCCCGGCAGGCCCGGCAGGCCACGCGCCGGTCCGTCGATCGCCTCCGGTCTCACGATGTGAGAACCCCTTTAGCTTCGTAAGCATCCCGGGCACCGCCGTGACCAGGAAAAAGGCGAGCCGGAGCGCTTCTCGCGAGGCTCGTCTGGTTCTTTGACAAGAGCTGGAGACAAGAGTCCGGGCCACGGTGTCATTCCAGCCGAAAGCGATTCCTAAGCACCCGTCGCGATGCTTTCCCTGTGCGATGAACTCGCCGCACCGGCGAAATGATCGCGCATGGAAGGAGAACGAGATGGAACTCGACGTCAACGCCCTTGACCTGCTCCCCGCCCAGATGGAGAGCCACCTGGCCGCGTGCGAGATCACCTGCCCGCCGAAGGGCACCTGCAGCTACACCTGCAAAGTCACGAGCCAGTAGGTGAGGGGGAAGGTGGCGGAACTCGACATCAAGGCCCTGGACCTGCTCCCTGGCCGGTTGCGAGGTCACCTGCCTGGCGACCTGCGGCGTCACCTTCATGCACCTCATCATCAGCTGACTCCGTCGTAGGGCGCGCCTGGCGACCATCACGCCCAGGCGGCCCCGCGAACTCCGCCGGCCGATGGGCGGCCATGAGGGCCGCCGCGGCGCAGGCGGAGATCTCTCACCAAAGAAAGGACGAACCCGATGGAACTCGACATCAACGCTCTTGACCTGCTCCCCGCCCAGGCGGAGAGCTCCCTGGCCGGTTGCGAGGTCACCTGCGGCCACACCTGCAGGACGAACAACACCTGCGCCGAAACCGTCCGCTGACGAACGCCGAACGGCAGGGGAGGACGTTCATGACGGCGGTCCGCCGCCCGTGTTCCCCCGGCCGCGTAGGCGAGGTCACCACGGCGTCGGCCGCGGACCCCGCGGTGCGTGCGACGACGAGTCCGCGGCGAGGCCGCAGGTCCCACCTCGGGCTCGTCCCCGTCATTCCCGCGCGGCGCTGCCGTCGATCGTCATTCATCGGGCTTCGAAAGAGACACAGTCATGCTTACGGAATGCCGGTGCTCGCGCACCGGCGAGGCCACCGGCGTCCGGTCGTGCCGCGTTTCCCGCCCAGGGGCCGGTGATGGCCGTGGGTGAGGGGCCGAAGCCGATCCCGGTGCCGCTCGACCAGGTCCCGGAGGTCGCGGAGTTCCTCACGGCGCTCCGGCTTGGAGTTCTGCGCGAGGACATGGTCACCGCGTTCTTCGGCCGCAACGACTCCTGGGCGGGCGTGACCGACGCCGGCGTCCCCGTCTTCGTCAAGCGGACCATCGGGGAGGCGGAGCAGGTCCGCCGGAGGGTGGACCGCACGAGGGCGATGGGCATGGCGCTCGACGCGCACCCGGTGATCAACGCGCCCCGTTTCCTGGGCGGCGACGACGCCTCCGGACTGCTGGCCTTCACGCTGCTGCAAGACGCGGACAGCGGAGCCGACCTCGCCGGGGAGGACGCTTTCACCTGGGACCTCGCCCACGCCGCGGGGATCCAGATCGGAACGCTCCACACCCTCCGCGCGCCGCGGCCCATCGAGGCGGACACCTCCGAGCCGCCGCTGCCGCCGCGCGACCGCCTGGTGGCCCTGCCGCTTGAGGTCTATACCGCCGCCAGTGGCGCGGAACTGGAGGCGTGGGCGATCCTGCACGGCGATCCTGTGATCACCAAGGCGATCGGCGACCTGTGCGACCGGGAAAGCCGTGGCCCGCACGTCCTGGTCCACGGCGACCTGCGGCTCGACCAGTTCCTCCACCACGACGGCACGCTGTACCTGACCGACTGGGAAGAGGCCCGGCTCGCCGATGCCGCACGGGACGTGGGCGCCTTCGCCGGCGAATGGCTCTACCGCGGCGTGCTCGGCATGGCCGGCCCGGAGGACGGCATGAGCGAACGCGAGGTCATCGCCAACGGCGCCCGCCGCTTCGAGGCCCTGCGCCCCTACGTCGAGGCGTTCTGGACCGGCTACCTCGAGGCCAGGCCCGCGGCCCGCGACGACCACGAGCTGGCGGCTCGGGCGGCGGCCTTCGCCGGATGGCACCTGATCGACCGGATCGTCGTCGCGGCCCACCAGCGCGGCCGGCTGAGCGCCCTGGAACGCGCGGTGGCCGGCGTCGGCCGCACCGCCCTGCTCCGACCCGCCGAGCTCACCACCACGCTGGGGCTGGGAGAGGAACGATGAAGCGATCGCTGGACCGGGTACGCGTCGACGCGGATCTCACCTCGGCCACCGTCGACGGCCGCGAGATCACCGCCGAGGGCCCCAAGGCGCTGCGCAGCGCGCTGGCCGACGCGCTGTACGACGCCTTCCACACCGGCCGCGAGCCCACGGAAGGAGCGCAGCACAAGTCGCTGCGCGACCCGGACTTCGAGCACCGGCTGCGGGCCGTGGTCCCGCACCACGACTCCCCGGCCCTGGCCATGGTGGAGCCCGGAGCGCCCGGCGTGGTCCGGCTGAACGGGGTGCGCGTGCGAATCCCCGAGTCCCGGCTCGGCGACGAGGTCGCCACCCCCGCGGGGCCGGCTCGCCGGGTCGGCCTGCCGGCCGTACAGCCGATGGTCTCGCCCGGGTTCCTGCTGGTGAACGGCTCGGCGGGGCACGGCCTGGAGGAGGGCGCGTGTCTGCGGCTGTACCTGGGCGCCGAGACGGCCGACGCCGCCCCCGCCCTGTGGGGCGCGGTGCTCGAACGGCTGGAGAAGCTGCGACTCCCCTACCGGGCCAAGGTGCTCTCCGCCCGCGATCTGTATCCGCGCCGCGACAGCATCGTGGTCTACCTGGGACGCCGTGCCTGGCACGCGGTGCCGGAGATCGGCGCGGCGGCCACCGCGACCGGCGGGCTGCGCCAGGATCTGTCCGCCTATGTCGCCGCGCTCGGCGGCGGCGTCGGCTGGGCGTGGGAGCCGCAGGATCCGCGGCCCGGGACACACAGGCTCAGCTTCGGCGAGCACCGCTCGCACGCCATCGCGGCCGGGCTGCTGGCCCACGCCGAGCTCGGCGGCGACCGGGACGACGCGCTGCGCGAGGCGCTGCGGGCCGCCGGGGTCGAACCCGGCGCGGTGTACCGCAACCTCGGCTCGCCGACGCTGCCCTTCGAGACCTCCGGGCCCGAACCCGGGTCCGGACCCTACGAGGACCAGGAAAGGAGGTGACACACATGTCCACTGAGCTGCTGATGGAGGGGGCCGAGGCGTACACCTCGCTCGCCGAGGTCGCCGCGGTCCCCGGTAGCGACGCTCCCGGCGCCTGGCCGCGGACGAGCTACCTCACCGCGCACATCTGCCTCATTGCGTACACCATCGAGTCCGGCTGCTGACGGATTCGGGTGACGGTGTCGGTGTCGCGGGCACCCGACGGTGACCCGCGGCACCGCCAAGGCTTCAGGAAACGAGGGGGGCCATGGCGCCCGGGCTGCTGTTCCCGCTCCAGCACACGCGCCCCGACACGGTCGTGCCGTTCGGAGAGCTGGTGATGAGCGGGCTGGCCGGCCGACTCTGGCTGGGACAATCCGTGCTGACCGAGACGCATCAGACGATCGCCTACCTGGCGGGCCGGGGGATCAGGGTGCCGTGCGGGCTGAGCGTGACGCTGATGCCGCTGCGACACCCGATGGAGGCGGCGGTGCAGGCGCGTAGCCTGGCGGTGCTGACCGGCCGGCCGGTGGTCGCCGGATACGGCGCCGCGACCCCGGACCTGGTCCGGGCGCTGCGCGGCGCGCCCTACCACAGGCCGGCCGCGGCCGCGGCCGGGTACGCCCGAGCGGTGCGCGCCTTCCTCGACGGCGGCACCGTCGAGCACGCCTGCGAGGCCTGCGTCGCCGCCACCGGACTGCCCCCGATGCACCACCCGCCCGTCGAGGTGGGTCTGGGCGTCATTCGGCCGGGTATGGCGCGGGCGGCGGGCGCCGTCGCCGACGTGGCCATCACCTGGATGACGCCGCCCCACTACGTCCGGGACACGCTGCTTCCCGCCCTGGTCGCCGGAGCCGCGGGCCGCGGCACACCGCCCCGCGTCGCGACCGTCGTGCATGTGGCGCTGGCCGGCCCCGGCCGCGATCCCCGCAGACTCGCGCACAGCGCGGCCGCGGACCATCTGCGGGCCCCGCACTACACCGACATGCTCCGCCGGGCCGGGGTGCCCGCCGACCCGGCCGACCCGCGCGCCGGCGCCGCGGCCCTGGTCGAGGCGGGTGTCTACGTGTACGGCACGCCGGAGGAGGTCGTCGAACGGCTGCGCGACTACCGCGAGGCGGGCGTCGACGAGATCATCCTCAATCTCGCCGGCGTCGCGGGGACCGAGGGGTTCCGGGCGGCGCTCGCGGACGCCGAGTGCCTGCTCCACGCCATGGCGGACGCCGATGAGTGAGTCCGGGCGGCCCCAGGGCCCGCCGCCGTTCCACGCCGAGCGCCTGCTTATCCTCGCCACCGGCTCGCTCGGCGCCGCCTTCCTGCCGTACTGGCTCAACTGGCTGCGGCACTCCTACCGAAGCCTGGACGTCCGGGTGGTGGTCACCAGAAGCGCGGAGCGGTTCGTCAGCAGGCAGGCGATCGCATCCCTCGTCGGCAAGGACGTTCCCGTCGACGCCTGGCCGGACGCTCCGCAGCCGGAATCACCGCACGTGGACTACGCCGGCTGGCCCGACACCGTGATGGTCTACCCGGCGACCTATCACTTCCTGGGCCGGTTCGCCAACGGTCTGGCCGACACTCCCATGCTGCTGGCGCTCCAGTGCACCTCCGCGCTGATCGGGATCGCGCCGGCCCCGCCACCGGGAGCCGCCCGCTCGTACGCCTACCGGCAGCACCGTACGGCGATCGAGGACCGGCCCAACGTCGTGGTCGCCGACCCTGTGCCGGTCCTGAGCACCCACACCCGAGGACGGGACGCTCTGGGGGCCGCCCCGCTTCCCACCCTGATCGAACGACTGACGGAGCTGCGCGTCACGCGCGGGAAGGAGGACCAGTGAGCCGAGCCACCGACTCCTACGGCACGGGCTACGTGCTGACCGCGATCGCCCGGTCGGCCGAGGGGGACTACCGGTGGACCCGGCGTCCCGGGCCGCACAGGGGCGGCGCGCTGCGCACACCGGATCCCGCCGTCCTGGACGCCGTCCGGATCGCGGCCCGCGGGCGGGTCGGGTTCACGCTTCCGGAGCGGGCGGACGCCACCGGCGTGACGTACCGGACCGGCCAGGCTCGATCGCTCGCGGCCATGATCCTCGGTCCGAGGTCGGGCGGGAGCGACACCGACATCGCGCGGATCGCGGCGGACACCTTCGCGGAGACCGGCGCGGCCCTGGCCCGGTTGCACGCCGTCCCCCTGCCGCAGGCCGACCTACCGCTCCCCGACGGCCTGCTGCGGCTGCTCTCCTGGCTGCGGGGCGGGCTGGGGCCCGGCGCCGCAGCCGATCTGCACCGCCGCGCGACCGAGATGCTGGGCCGGGACCGGATGGCCACGGTGGCGGCGTGGTGCGTCCCGGCGGCGGAGGCACCGCACGCCCTGCTGCACGGCGGTCCCGGCCTGGGCATTCTCCTGCCCCTGACCTCCGACATGGACGGCGGCCTGCTGACCGGTGAGAACCTGGCCGCCGGTCCGCCGGAGTCCGACGTGGGGTGGATCATCGGCGAGCTGGTGGAGCTTCGCGCGTCGATCCGCCGATTCGGCGGGCGCCGGGACTTCGACTTCGACATGTTCATCGGCCGCGTCCTGGAGGGCTACACCGCCGCCCTGGACCTCGCCGCCGTGGGCAGGATGGCCGCGCTGCGTTTCCTGACCCACCTGCACGACTTCGCCGCCTACATGAAATGGCACGACGTCCTCGTCGAGTACCTCAAGCTCGTCGCCGACGTGATCGACGCGGCCGACGCCGGGCAGTTGCTCTCCCACGGTGAGGTGGTCCGTTCGTGAACACCGCCGAGAGCGCGCGTGTGACGCCGCGCAACGGGCTGCGCATCGTCTGAAGAGGGCTCTCCGCCTGGGCGGGGAGCATGTCCAGAGCCTGGACATGCTCCCCGCGATCCTCTTTCTCAGCCGACGCTCCTACCGGGGAGACCCGCCTCGATACATGTGCGCGGATCGCCGCATACTAAAAGCGACTGGTGTACGTGATGATGTCGATGACCAGGCTCCACGGGGAGCAGGTGCTGGCACACGGCAAAAGGGGGCTCTCCGCCTGGGCGGGGAGCATGTCCAGAGCCTGGATGTCCAGTTCCATCGTTCTCCTTCGGGAAACGGTTCGCGGGAATCCGTGCTGATCCGCCGCGGATCGTCGTGGACTAGAGGCCGGTCGTGATGGTGGTGATGTCGGTGAGGCAGCTCCACCTGATGCAGGTGACGCCGAGGCACGGCATAAGGGAGCTCTCCGCCTGGGCGGGGAGCATGTCCAGAGCCTGGATGTCGAGTTCCATCGTGATCTTCCTTCCGTTGGGGAAAGACCTCCGCCGGTGATGCGGGGTCTCGATGTCCGCCGGTGAGGCCGGCGGAGTCCGTGAGCGCGGTCAGTGATCAAGAATCAGAGGCAGGAAGGCGGGCCCGCGCACGATCAGGTTCGGCTTGTACTCGATGTCGGCGCGGTCGACGGCCAGCGACATCGCCGGAAACCGTTCCAGCGTCCTGGTGAGGAGCGTCCTGGTGTTCCGGCGGGCCAGTTGCGCGCCGAGGCAGCGGTGAATGCCATGCCCGAACGCCAGATGGCGCTTGTCCTCCCGGAGGATGTCGAATCTATCGGGATCCGGATAGCGGGCGGGGTCGCGGTGCGCGGATCCGACGAGAAGCAGGACCGTCTCCTGTGCCGCCACCGGCACTCCGCCGATCTTCACGTCCTCGGTGGGGAAGCGCCAGAAGGACGACGCCTGGGGGCCGTCGTATCTGAGCACCTCCTCGATCGCGGCATCGGCGAGCCCGAGGTCCCGGCGGAGCAGCGCGAGCTGGTCCGGGTGATCCAGCAAGGCCAGGAAGATGTCACCGACCATGGCGATGGTCGACTCGTACCCCGCCACGACGAGCCCGAGCACTGTGGCGAGCAGTTCGTCTTCGCCGAGCAGGCCAGGCCCGCGGCTCGCCTCGATCAACTCCGACAGCAGGTCGGAGCCCGGATCCTTCTTCTTGTGGGCGATGAGGTCGCCCGAGTACGCGATCAGTGATTCCATGGCCTCGACCGCCAGATGGCGATGGGCCGGGTCGGCGGTGAATATCAGGTCTCCCCACTCGCGGAGCGAGACGCTGTCACCGGGGGGAGCCCCCAGCACGGCGCAGATCACCTGCACCGCGAGCGGGGCGGCGATCGCGTCCAGCAGGTCCACCGGCTCCTTCGCCGGTACGGCGTCGAGGAGGGAATCCGTTATCGACCGCATGGCCGTCTGCCACTGCGCGATGCGCCGTTCGGTGAAGGTCGCGGCCGCCAGTTTCCGAATCCGGGTGTGGTCCGGGGGATCCAGATTCAGCATGGTGCGCGACCCGACCGTGTCGCCGCCGAACGCCAGTCCGGCCCTGTGGAAATTGACTGGCGCCTTCGCGTAGTCGCTGCTGAGGCGGGGGTCGGCGAAGCATTCCTGGACGTCCTCGTACCGGCTGACCAGCCAGACGTCGACATCGGTGAACGGGATGGTCGTGCGGCAGACGGGATGTTTTTCGCGCAGCAGTTTGTAGGTGGGATACGGATTCCGAAAGAATTCCGGACTGAAAACGGGGAGCGTGCTCAGCTTCCCAGCCCTTTCTCAGGTTACGGCAGGTGCCGGGCCGCGCAGTGCGGCCCGGCACGGCGTCGGATACGTCACAGCGGGACGCGAGTGGCTTCGGCGCGTGGCAGGTCGACGAAGTGGCGCCGCAGTCGCGCCGCGACGGTCTCGAACTCGTGGGCCCCTTCGGACACCCGATGCGCGAGCACGCGCACGGTGTCCCGGTAGTGCGCGGAGTACCGCTCTCCACCGGGGCAGGGGCGCCAGCCGAGGCGGCCGAACAGCATGTCCTGCCCGTCGTCGGTACCGGAGGTGCAGACCATGATCGAGGCGCCGAGGGCCTGGCCGGCCGCCATCACCGCGGCCACCATCCGCGCTCCCAGTCCCCGGCCCCGCGTCCACGGTGCGACGACGAGCCGCCCGGCCTCGAAGAGCGACGCGGGGTCGGCACCGATCTCGGCGAGCAGCCGGATGTACGCCTGCTCGCCGAGATGCTCCCGGACCTGGAACCGGGCGGCTGCGCCGGGGGGCGCCAGGCGGACGCAGGCGGCGAGTTCCTCCCGGTCCGGCACGTACGCGGTCAGGTGGAACGCGTCGAGATCGAGATCCTGCGGGTCGTCGAACTCCGCGTCTCCGACCTGGAAGCCGGGCCTGCGGCCCCGGTCGTAGAAGACCTCGGCGCGGAAGCGGCGGATCTCCGCGAGCCAGTCAGCGGCCGGCTCGCCGGCGGACTGCCTGCGAACCCGTAGCTCAGCGGTGTGAGCACGCGTGCTCACACCGCTGCGTTCACCGGCGGCACGGCGCGGCGAGGCGCCGGTGAACGCGAGGTTCACGCGCCGACCCGTTCGGCTTCCAGGTCGCCCTGCGCCAGCCCCATGCATTCCGCCATGAAGGCGGCGTAGGACGCCAGCGCGGCCCTGCCGGTCTCCACCATCGTGCCCAGATGCTCGGGGGATTCCGTCAGGATGCCGTCGAGCTGGCGTTGGTTGAAGGCGGTGTGACCGGCGTCAAGTTCCACGTGCTCCGCCAGGAAGCTGTAGCAGGAGGTGTCGGGGCCGAAGATCCGCCGGCAGTTGGCCTGCAGGATGGGTCCGATGGTGATCGAGAGCCGTTCGATCTCGTATTCGATGGCGAGCTGGGCGAACGGCACGGGACCGGCGATGACCTGATCGTGAAGCTTGCCGTAGAAGCCGGCGCTGGCCAGCGGAGGCTGGGCGAGGAGCGCGTCGGCGTCGACAGGGCCGCCAAAGCGCTCCTCCCACCAGTTCGCGATGGCCTTCGTGTCGTCGACCATCATCCGGTCGTGGCCGGCCTCCGCGCGGGAATGCGCCTTGAGTGCCTTTCCGAGCCGGTCCATGCCCAGCTCGGCGCACCGTTCGCCCGCACCGGCGATCCAGCGCTCGACGTCATGCGTCATGTGAACGCCGTGTGCGTTGTACCGCAGCATCCACCGTGCGAAAAGCCGGTCCTCGCAGCCGACGGAGAACAGCGGGGCTATGGCCGGATCGACCGTGAGCCCCTGACGGCTTTCCTCGAGCGCTGCCTCGTACTCGTCCAACTTGGTGCTCAACGAGCTCTCCTCTGGGGGGGTCGGGGAGTTGCTGGTGTGTGTTCCTGACGATGCCGAAGACAATCGAGAGGTTCTTACCGGCCGCTTAGCCGCTCTTAACGCGCACCCCGGCACGGGCCGGCCCACGGGCGTGAAGACCTTAAGACCACCATTAGGCGCCGCTGACAGGCTGGTCCGCGTCCGGGGGATCACACCAATGGCTCGGCACCGGCCCATGCCGGAGAACACGAATGGAGATTCGGCGTCGTGAGTGAACGTGGCTCGGCGGGGGACGGCGTCTCCGGCGCAGACCGTTACGTCCTGGAGGACATCGCCCGTGCGACATTGCGCCGCGTAGCGGGTGACAAGGACTCGATGCCCGGGATCGACGGCGTCCCGGATTGGGATTTCCACGTTGATTCGCCCTGGACGTACGTGACTCCGGCCGACGCGACCACACGGGCGCAGGGTTGGAAGCTGCATGTGGCGGCGACGCCGTTGTCGGCTTCGGTGGTGCTGGCGCGGGCGGTGCGGGTGCTGGGGCGCCGCCGTTGCCCCTTCAAGTACGCCACCGACCTCGACGAACTGGGCCGGCTCGTGGCGCGCAACCAGGACCGTGGATCGGTGGGCAAGTTCATCACGGTCTACCCGCCCGACGACGCGAGCGCGGTGGAGATCGCGGAGGAACTGCACGAGGCCACCTACGGCCTGCCGGGCGCGCCGATCCTCTCCGACCGGATCTACCGGCCGGGCAGCCTGGTGTACTACCGCCTGGGGGTGTTCTCGGCGCCCAGCGTGCTCGACAACGACGGCTCCTACGCCTCCCGGCTGACCGCGCCCGACGGTACCCAGGCGCTCGATGAGCGCAACGCGTGGTACTCCCCGCCGGCCTGGGCGGAGTGTCCCTTCGAGTCGGGCCAGGCTCCGGTGCGGACCACGGCACCGCAGGCGGTGCTGCTGGCCGATCGGTTCGTGGTGCGCGAGGCCATCCGGCACGGCGCCAAGGGCGGGGTGTTCCTGGCGGAGGACCGCGCGGACGACGGCCAGGTGGTGATCAAGCAGGCGCGTCCCCACCTGGGCGCCGGGCTCGACGGCACCGACGAGCGGGACCGGATGCGCCACGAGGCGCGCATGCTGGAGATCTTCGGACCGCTGGGCGTCACGGCGCGCAAGGTGCTCCTCTTCGAACAGAACGACAACCTGTTCCTGGCGCAGGAACACATCGCGGGCACCCCGCTGAACGGCTGGGAGGCCTCCAAGGACGACCGGCCCGGCGCCGTGCTGGGCGTCCTGCGCCGGATGGCCGCGCTGGTCGCCGTCGTGCACGAACAGGGCCATGTGCTGCGTGACCTGACGCCCAACAACATCATGGTGACGGAGGACGGCGACTGCCGCCTGATCGACCTGGAGATGGCCGCCGTGCCCGGCACGCCGGCCGGGCGCGCGTTCACCCCCGGTTACGCGCCGCCCGAGCAGGTGAACTCCGCCCTGTACGCTCCCGCGCTCGGCGTGGAGGCCGACCTGTACGCGCTCGGGGCGACGACGTTGTTCACGGCCACCTCCTGCCAGCCGCCCCACCTGCGGGACCGGCCCGCCGACGCGCGGTCCTGGGACGAGCGGGTGGAGACGGTGGTGCGGGTGGCGGCCGCGGGTGACCCGCTGGCCACCGCGCTGTCCCCGCTGATCCTGGGCCTGATGCGCGAGGATCCCGCGCAGCGCTGGGACCTGCCGCGGGTGCGGGAGTTCCTGGAGAACGTGGACGTCGCCGCCCTGGGGCCGGCCACCCGGACCGCCGGCTTCCGCCTGGGCACGGCCGAGCAGGACCGTCTGCTCCACGACGGGCTCACCTACACGTTACGCACCATGTCACCCGGTAGCGGCGGGCAGCCGGTCGCCCGCCTGTGGCCCAACTGGGGCTTCGGCCTGACCTCCGACCCGTGCGCCGTCCAGTACGGCTCCGCCGGGGTGATGGCGCTGTGGGCCGCCGTGCTGGACCCCGCCCGGGCGGACGACGCGCTGCCGCCGGACACCCGGGCCAGCCTGACCGCCGCCCTGCGGGACGCGGCGGACTGGACGGTGCGGCGGCTGGCGCGCGAACAGCGCCCCTCCCCGGGGCTGTACTTCGGCCGGGCGGGCATCGCCGTGGCCCTGCACGACGCCGGCCGCGCACTCGACAAGGAGAGCCTGCGCACCGCCGGTGTGGAGCTGGGGCTGGACCTGCCGGTCACCTGGCCCAACCCGGACATCTGCCATGGCGCGGCCGGGACGGGGACGGCCCTGCTGCACCTGTGGCGCGCCACCGGCGACACGCGCTTCCGGGACCAGGCGGACGCTTGCGCCGATGGCCTGCTCAAGGCGGCGCGGCGGACCCCGGACGGTGTGCTGTGGCCCATCCCCGCGGACTTCGCCTCCGTGCTGGCGGGTGCGGAGCACTACGGCTTCGCGCACGGCGTCGCCGGGGTCGGCGCGTACCTGCTGGCCGCCGGGGTCGCGCTCGACCGGGACGACTGCCTGGAGACCGCCCTGCTCGCCGGGGAGACCCTGCTCGGCGTGGCCGACTACCACGGGGAGAGCGCCTGGTGGGCCGAGGGCCCGGGCGGCGGGGCGAAGCTGCCGCACTGGTGCAACGGCTCCTCCGGCGTCGGTACCTACCTGGTGCGCCTGTACGCGGCGACCGGGGACCAGCGCTTCCGGGACGCCGCCCACGCGGCCACGCTGGCCGTCCACGGCAGCCGGCTGGCCTCGGGGACGGCCGCGTGTCACGGGATCGCCGGCGACGGACAGTTCCTGCTGGACATGGCCGACCTGCTCGGCGAGCGCGCCTACCACGACCAGGCGGAGGAACTGGCGGCGTCCCTGTGGGCACGCGCCGTCCTGCGCGACGGGCTCATGGTGGTGCCCGACGAGCTCTCCGGCGAGGACGTCTCCGTCGCCTGGAACACCGGGCTGGCCGGGATACTGGACTTCCTGTACCGGCTGCGGCACGGCGGTCCGCGCCGGTGGATGGCCGAGACGGGCGCCGAGGTGTGGACGCGCGGCGGCGAGGCGTGATGACCTCCGAGACGGTGAGCCCGGTCGCCGCGGCCGGCGGGCGGCAGCGGTCGTTCGTTCACCGGCTGAACTTCCGCTTCTCCCCCGGAGGGAGGTATGCCGCCTGCCTGGCCGCCGACGACCGCGACCCCGCGATGTATCCGGAGCTGTGGGATCTCACCGGTCCCGAGCCCCGGCCTCGGGCGGTGCGCACCCGGGACGGCGAGACCGCGGCGAGCGTGCCGCTGCCCACGGACGACGGCGGCCTGCTGCTGTGCCGGTCCGGCGCCTACGGCTCGCGGCTCACCTTCGCCGGGTCCTGTGCGGAGGGCGGGCGGCCGGTCGAGGAGACCGAGCTGATCGCCGTCCGAAGAGGCGGTCTGCGGCTCCTCCCCGGCACGGCGCGGACTCCCGCCCTGGTGCTGGAGATGGACGGGGAGGGGGGCACCGCGGTGTGGCGCCTGCCCGGCGGGGTCGTGCCGCCGGAACAGATCACCCGGGTGCCGCACCCGATCGGCGGAGCGGCCTGGCTCGACGAGCGCGGGCACACCCTGGCGCTGGCCGCCGCCGATCCGGGGGCGGGCACCGTGGTCCTGGATCTGACGCGCGGCACCATCACGTCCCTCGGCCTGCCCGACGGCGAGCACCTGCTGCTGGCCGCGCCCCGCGGCGGGGTGCTGCTGACCGCCGCGCCGAGTGGCGGCGGCTACCGGCTCGGCGTGCGCCGCCTCGACGACCCGGCGCCGACGGCCTTCCCGGATCGGCTGAACGCCGTCGAGGGCAGCGTGGCCCCGCTGGCGCTGGACCCCACCGGGCGGCTCCTGGCCCTGTCGGTCACCCGCCGTGTCCGCTCCCACCTGCTGGTCCATGATCTGACGGCGGACGCCCCCGGCGAGATCGAGCTGCCGCCCGGCGCCCTGCATCCGATGGCCCACTGGTCCGACGCCGGCCTGCATCTGGTGCACAGCGCCGCCGACCGCCCGACGGGCGTCATCACGATCCCGGACCCGTCCCGGCCGCGCGTCCTCGCCGCGACCGGCGAGCACTGGTCCGGGTGGGCCTCGCCGCGGGCGAGGGAGTATCCGGCACCGGCGGGCAGCACGGAGGCCGTCGTGTACGGTGATCCGGCCGACGACCCGCGCCTGGTGGTGGCGCTGCACGGCGGCCCCGAGGCCGCGTGGCAGCTCAGTTTCGACCCGCTGTTCCAGCGCCTGGCCGCCGAGGAGATCGCGGTGGTGGCGCCCAACCAGCGGGGCAGCACCGGCTACGGCGCGGCACACCGCGAGGGCATCCAGGGTGTCTGGGGCGGTCCCGACCTCGCCGACATCCTGCGGCTGGGCCGCCACCTGGCGGCCGGGCGCGGCCCGGGCCGGCCGCGGCCCATGCTCTACGGCGCGAGCTACGGCGGGTACCTGGCGCTGCTGGCCGCGGCGGCGGAGCCGGACCTGTGGGAGCGGGCCGTGGCCGTCGCGCCGTTCCTGTCCGGCCGGCTGCTCTACGAGGACGGGCCGGCCTCGGTCCGCAACCTGATCGACCGGCTGGGCGGGTGCGAGGAGATCCACGATGACGACCTCGGGCCGCGCGACCTGCTCCGGCTGGCCGACCGCATCCGGCTGCCGCTGCTCATCGTGCACGGCGAGCATGACCCGATCATCCCGGTCGGCCACTCCCGCCGCCTGCACGAGCGGTTGCGGCGAACCCACCGGGCCGACGCCGAGCCGGTGACCTACCTGGAGATTCCCGGCGCGGGCCACGACCCGCTGTCCGACATCGGCGGGCATGCCGTCAGGGAGCGCGTGCTCGGCTTCCTGCGCGGCGGGCAGGACCGCGCCGACTGAGGCGCGAGCCGCCGAACCGGTTCCCCGGGACGTGCGTTCCGGCTGTGCCCTTCCGCCGGCCGGACGGTACCCAAGCCGCCTCGACCCGGTGGCGTGAGAGAAGAAAGGAAAACCGATGGAACTCGACATCACCGCTCTTGACCTGCTCCCGGCCGCCCAGGAGACCAGGCTGTATCCCTGCGGGTGCACCTGCACGTTGCCGAGCTTCATAACCGGTATCGCGGCCCTCTAATGCCGGACCAAGCCTCGGATTCCCACGCCGGGCAGGTGACACGGCGGGACGGTGATCGCCTCCTCGCCGCCACCGCGCGCGGCCTCTGGGCGCCCCTGGCGGTGACCGCGACGGCCGTCGCCCTGTCGACGGCCGCCGCCCTGGCCCTGCCGGCCGCGCTGGCCACCGCCGTGGACGGCGTGGTGTCCGGCGAGGGCGCGCGAGCCGCCGGTTTCCTCGCGCTCGTCTTGGCCGTTGCCACCTGCGCCGATCTCATCGGCGCCATCGCCGGCGCGGCGACCACCGCGTCCGCGACGGCGTCCCTGCGCCTGCGCTTCACCTCCCACCTTCTCCGGCTCGACGCCGCCGGCGCCCGCCGTTTCCCGGCCGGGGAACTGGCCAACCGGCTGGTGAGCAACACGGCGAGCGCCGGGCGCGTACCGCTCACCCTGCTGTACACGGTCGCCGAGATCATCAGCACGAGCGGCGGCATCGTCATGCTGCTGGTGACCGACTGGCGCTCGGGCGTCGCCTTCCTGATCGGGGTACCCGTCGCGCTGGTGATCGTGCGGCTCTTCGTCAACCGGCTGTCCGGGGTGTACGAGCGGTATCAGAGCGCGCACGGGCGTCTGGCCGCACGCCTGACCGACACCCTGGCCGGCATTCGCACGGTGCGGGCGTCCGGCACCGCCGATCGCGAGATCACCCGGGTGCTGAGCCCGCTGACCGACCTGTCGGACGCCGGTCACGCCATGTGGCGGGCCCAGGCGCGGGGCGTCTGGCAGATCACCCTGCTGCTGCCCGTCATCGAGGTGCTCGTGCTCACTGTGGCCGGGCTCGGCGTCACCGACGGCCGGTTGCAGCCGGGGCAGTTGCTCGCCGTGGCCGGCTACGCGGCGATGGGCGTGGGCTTCATCGAACAGGTCGACGCGCTCCTGGGGGTCGCCGAGGCCCGCGCCGCGGCCCGCCGCATCCAGGAGGTCCTCGTGCTGCCGCCCCTCGTGCCCGGCACCCGCCCGCTGCCGGACGGCCCCGGCGCGTTGTCGTTCCGCGGCGTCACCGTGACCCGCGAGGGCTCCCACCTTCTCGACGCCATCGATCTGGACGTCACCCCGGGAGCGCTGACCGCCCTGGTCGGGCCGTCCGGGGCGGGCAAGAGCACCCTGGCCATGCTGGCCGGGCGGCTGCTGGACCCCGAGCGCGGGCAGGTGCTGCTGGACGGCTGCGACCTGGCAGATGTGGCTCCGGAGGCGTTGAGCGGCGCGGTCGCCTACGCCTTCGAACGCCCCGTCCTGCTGGGCGGCGACCTCGCCTCGGCCATCGCCTACGGCCGGCCCGCGCTCGGCCGCGACAGCGTCCGCGAGGCCGCGCGGGCCGCACATGTCGACGATGTCATCCGCCGCCTGCCCGAGGGCTACGACACCCCCGCCGCCACCGCCCCGCTGTCCGGCGGGGAGTTCCAGCGGCTGGGCCTGGCCCGCGCCATGGTGCGGCGGGCCCGCCTGACCGTGCTGGACGACGCCACGTCCAGCCTGGACACCGCGACCGAGGCCCAGGTGACCCGCACGCTGGTCGAGGGCATGCGCGGGACCACCCGCCTGGTCATCGCCCACCGCGCGGCCACCGCCGCCCGCGCCGACCACGTGGTGTGGCTGGACGGCGGCCGGATCCGGGGTCGGGGCACGCACCGGGCGCTGTGGCAGGACCCGGCGTACCGCGCCCTGTTCGCCGTCGGCCCAGACCCCCGCGACGACAGCTCATGGAGTGAGGAATCGTGCCCGGCTCGGCTGTGACCCCCGCATCCGCCCCGCTCACGGCGGCGCTCGTCCTCCGTCTGGGAGAGGACGGGCATCCCCCCGGCGGGTTCCGGCTGCTGCTCGCGTTGCTGCGCCCCCGCAGGCGGCCCCTGGCCTTCGCCCTGGCCTGGGCCCTGGTGGAGGCCGTCCCGGGACTGCTGTCCGGGCTGCTCATCGCCGGCGCCATCGACGACGGCTTCCTCGCCGGACGCCCGGGTACCGGCCTGGCCTGGCTCGGCCTGCTCGCGATCGCGATGCTGCTCAAGACAGCGGCCACGCGACTGATGTTCCCCCACCTGGCCGCGGTGGTGGAGCCGCTGCGCGACGACCTCGTGCGCGCCGTCGTCACGGCCACGGTGACCCGCGCCGCCCGTGGGGACAGGCCGGACACCGCCGCCGTCAGCCGTCTCACCGGGCAGGTGGAGACGCTGCGGAACCTGGTGTCCGCACTGCTGCGCACCACGCACGGGCTGGGCATCTCGCTGATCGCCGCGCTGGCCGGGCTGCTGGTGCTCTCGCCCCTGGCCGCGGCCATCGTCGCCGGGCCCGTTCTGGTGGCGGTGGCGGTGTGCGTCTGGCTGCTGCGGGTGCTGCTGGTCCGGCAGCGACGGCTGATCCTCGCCGACGAGACGCTCACCGCCGAGGCGACCCCGATCCTGGAGGGCACGCGTGACATCGCCGCCTGCGGGGCGCGCGAGCAGGCGTACGCCACCGTGCGGGCCGCGGTGGACGCCCATGCCGCGGCCACGCACGCCCTGGCCCGGGCCGGCGTGTTCCGGCGGCTGATCGTCGCCATCGGCGCCCACCTGCCGCTGCTCGGCCTGGTCATCGCCGCTGAGCCGCTGACGCGGCAGGGGCATCTGAGCGTGGGCGAGGTCGTCGGCGCGGTGACCTACCTGGTGACCGGCCTGCAGCCCGCCCTGCAGTCGCTGACCGGCATCCTCTCGAGCTGGGGTGTGGCCCTCGCCGTCACCCTGCGCCGCATCGCCGAGACCATCGCGATGCCCGCCGACGACACGCCCTCCGCCGCCGCACCGTTCGGCGTCGCACCGTTCGGCACCGCCCACCCAGCCGACGTGCCCGCTCCGCCGTTCGGCACCGGCTCGCCCGCCGGTTGCGAACTGCGGGCCAAAGGGCTGGGCTTCGCCTACGCCCCCCAGGCCACGCCCGTGGTGCACGACCTCGACCTGGTGGTACCAGAGGGGGACCACCTGACCGTGGTCGGCCCCAGCGGCATCGGCAAGTCCACCCTGTCCCTGCTGCTCACCGGGCTGCGGCGGCCGACCCGCGGGGAGATCCTGCTCGGCGGGCTCCCGCTGGAGGCGATAGCGGAACGCGGCCTGCGCTCCATGATGGCGCTCGTGCCCCAGGAGGCGTACGTCTTCGCCGGCACGGTCCGGGAGAACCTCGGTTACCTGTGCCCGGCCGGCACCGTGGACGCCTGGCTGCGCGAAGCCGCGGACCGGGTGGGCGCGTGGGCGCTCGTCGAACGGCTCGGCGGCCTCAACGCCGAGATCGACGAACCCGGCGCGCTGTCGGCCGGAGAGCGGCAACTGATCGCCCTGGCACGGACCTACGCCTCCCCGGCCCGCCTGGTCGTTCTGGACGAGGCGACCTGTCATCTCGATCCCGCCGCCGAGGCGAAGGCCGAGAACGCGTTCGCCGCCCGGCCCGGCACCCTCATCGTCATCGCGCACCGCATCAGCTCCGCGATCCGAGCCCGGCGCATCCTGCTGATGGACGGCACCGCCGCCCACACCGGGACCCACGCGGACCTGCTGACCCGCTCCCCCCTGTACGCCGACCTGGTCGGGCACTGGACGAACGACCAAGCGCCCGGCGCCCGTCCCGGGCATCCGCTCTCGACGAGGAGGTTCTCATGAGCGCCCCTGTGAACAAGCCCACCGACATCATCTGGGACGTCACCTACGCCTGCCCCCTGCGCTGCGTCCACTGCTACTCCGAGTCGGGCAGGCGCCCGGCCCGGCAGCTGAGCCACGGCGACATGCTGCGGCTCGCCGACGCGATCATCGCCATGCGCCCGGACTCGGTGGAGTTCGCGGGCGGCGAACCCCTGGTGGTCAAGGGGATCCACGAGGTCGCCGGACACATCGGCCGGGCGGGGATCGCCGTCAACCTCTACACCGGCGGATGGACACTCACCCCCGAGGCCGCCGAGGAGGCGGCCCAGGTGTTCCAGCGGATCACCGTCAGCATCGACGGGGCCGACGCGGAGGTGCACGACCGGGTACGGGGCAGGGCCGGCTCCTTCGATCGCACGATGAACGCCCTGGCCCTGCTGGACGCCATCGCCGCCCGGCGCGCGGCAGAGGGCGGCACTCCACTGATCTTCGGAATCGACTGCTCGGTGTTGCGGAGCAATTTCCACCAGCTGGCGGAGTTCTGCACCGACATCGCCCCCCGGTTCCCGCGAATGCGCTTCCTCAACCTGGCCGCCGCGGTGCCGGCCGGACTGGCCGGCCGGCCCGGCTTCGCCGAGACCGAACTGCTCGACAACAAGGAGCTCGGCACCCTGACCGGCAAGGAGTACACCGAGCGGCTGCGGTCACTGGCGCCGGCGTCGCTGGCGGTGACCACCTCCGACAACTTCATCCTGATGATGCACCCCGGCTTCGTCGCGAGCCATGGTTTCCCGCTGATGCAGATCGAGCCCGACGGCGAGGTGCGCGCCATGCCGATCTACGAGGGGTGCGTGGGAAACCTGCTGACCGAGGCACCGGAGGTGCTCTGGCGGCGTGCCGTCGAGCGATGGAGCGATCCCTTCGTGGTCGAGACGCTGTCCCAGGTGCGCTCCATGACCGACTGGGCCGAGGCGGTCCGGCGTATCGACCGCCGGTTCGGATCCCCGGAGGTGCTCGCGCGCATCGATCGCCGCCCGCTGTGGCCGGCCGCGCAGCCCGTGTGAGCCCGGGGCCCGCACCCGGCCCGCTGTCCGCGGGCGTGGCCCTGACGATGGCCACCGTGGCGGCTACGGCGGCGCCGGGCGTCCGGGGGCCGGGACGGTCTCGCCGAGGGCGGCGGCGAGCAGGCCCAGGAAGTGGTCGACGGGACCGATGCAGGCCACCGCGGATCCGCCCGAGATCCGCCCGGCGTAGGGCAGCAGCCTCCTCCAGGTCACCTGGCATGCCGGCAGGTCGCCGACGGCGGCCTGGGCCGCGCCCTGCAGACAGGTCATGGTCAGCCACGACCAGTCCATCGGCGGGGTCGGCCATCCTTTCCGGGCCAGGGCCCGAGCCTCGTCCAGGCGGCCCTGGGCGCACAGTTCCAGCACCCGGGCGTCGTGGTCCACGCTGGGGTGGATGCCGGCGATCTGGTCGATCAACGGTCCGGCGTCGGCGATGGCTCCGCGCTGGTAGCACAGCATGAGGCGGCCGCTCGCCACGACCGCGCCCGCGTACCACATGCCGAGCCGCTGGGCCTGGTGCTCGGCGTCGTCGTACAGGGTGTCGGCCTCGTCGAACCGGCCGGCCAGGGTGAGCCGGTTGGCCCGCCACATGGTGTGCTGGAACCGCGGCCATGGGAGTTGCAGTTGGTCCAACATGACATCGCAGCGCGCGGCGACTCGGTCCGCCCCCTCCAGGTCGGACATCTCCAGCTTGTAGTGGGTGTCCATCATGTGAGCGAGCAGTTCGAATCCCGGCGCGCCGGTACTCAGCGCGAGCCCGTGCAGCTCGTCGGTGATCTCCATGAGCTCGCCGATGCGGGTCGCCTGCGGCACGGACAGCGCCCGGGCGTTGAGCGCTCGCATGAGCAGGTGCGCGTCACCGATCCGGCGCGCCATCGCGACCGCTTCGGCGGACAGGGAGAGGCAGCGCCGGTTTCCGGCGCCGCCGTCGTACAGTTCCTGGGCCAGGCCGCCCAGCAGCAACGTCCGCTCGGCGCTGTCGGTCTCGGGCAGCCGCCGCAGGGTCTGCTCGAACTGCTCCACCAGCCGCAGTTCCACCGGCTCGTACGGGTTGCGCAGCGTCCAGATGGCCGGGGCGTCCAGCGCGGTGAGGGCGCGGGCGGTCAGCTCGGGGCCCGCTCCGGCGCGGCCGGCGACCCGCAGGGCCTGCGCGCGGACCTGGCGGGCGCCCATCGCGTCTCCCGCCTCCAGCAGGGCGCGCACCTGCTGGAGCAGGAGTTCCACGTGTTCGGCGAGGTCGCCGCCACAGGCGCCGTGCGCGGTGACGGCCCGGCCCCACCAGGCGGCGGCCTCCTCGTACGCCGCGCAGGAACTCGCCTGCCGGGCCATCGCGCGGGCCCAGTGCGCCGTCTCCCGGTACGCCGCCGGGCCCGCCTCCACCGAGTGGTGGGCGATGGTCGTCACGTCGGCGCTCGGCTTGGCCGACAGCGCGGCCATCACCTCCCGGTGGATCATCGCCTTCCGCAGCGGCGGGACGTCGTGGATCAGGGTCTCCCTGACCAGATCATGGACGAATGTCATGCACCCGTCGCCGGTGACGATGAGCCCGGCCTGCGCGGCCCGGTCCAGCAGACCGTAGGTGTGCGTCGCGCCCGGCTCCGATGCCTGGCACACCTCCGCGACCAGGCCAGGATCGAAGCTCCTGCCGATCACCGCGGCGATGCCGAGCACCTCGGTGGTCTGCGGCCCGAGCATGGCCAGCCGTTGCCTGATCAGATCGGCCACCGCGTCCGGCACGATGTCCAGGTCCTGGCCCTGGGCCAGCAGGCGGGCGCTCTCGCAGACGAAGAACGGGTTGCCGCCGGTCCGCTCGGCCAGCCTCTCGGCCGCGGGGCCGTCCACCTTGCCGCCCAGCTCCTCGGCGAGGGTCCGAACCTCGCTGGTGGTCAGGCCGCTCAGCCGGATGCGCACCAGATCGTAACGGGCGAGATGGTAGAGGACCTCGTCCACCGAGAGCTTGAAGGCATCGTTCGGGGAGGCGCCGGGGGGACCCGTCAGGTCGCGGTACGCCGCCTCGCGGAACGCGGTGACCAGGGTCAGCGAGACGTCCCTGGCCTGCGCCCCGGACAGCAGGACGACGTTCCGGAGCAGTTCGAGCGTGGCGGAGTCGGCCCAGTGCAGGTCGTCCAGGATGATCACCAGAGGCCGGAGCCGCGCGGCCTCGATGAGCCACTGCGCGATGAGCTGGTTGCTGTGGCGTGACGCCGTCCCGGGTGCGCCGGTGAGCCGCTCGTCGCTCAGCAGTCCCCCCAGCGCCTGGCGATCCGGGGGCGGGACGGACTCGGCCAGCGCGCGCAGCACCTGCAGCCACGGCCACAGCGGCGGCACCCCCTCGCCCTCGTGGCAGCGCCCCCACAGCACCAGGTAGCCGAGATCGGCGCAGTCGTCGCGGAACGCCTGCAGCAGCCGGGTCTTGCCGATGCCGGGCTCACCGCTGATCGCGGCGGTCACCATGCCGTTCCGGTCCATCCGGATGGGGAGGGTCGTCAATGTGGCGAGCTGCCGATCCCGCCCGATCAGATGCACGTGGGCCGGTCCCGGCGGAGGGACCTCGGCGGACACGGGAGGCCAGGGGGGACGCGGCAGCGAGGCGGGCTCGGGCGGAAAGGTGAGCGACCGCGACTGCTGGAGGATGTCCTTCTCCAGCGCCTGCAGCTCGGGGCCCGGATCGAGGCCGAGTTGTTCGGCGATGACCTTCCGCGCCCGGCGCAGCGTGGCCAGCGCGTCGGCCTGCCGGCCGCTGCGGTAGCGGGCCAGGGCGAGCAACCACCACAGCCGCTCGCGAAGCGGATGTTCCCCGATCTCGGACTCCAGCTCGTGGATCACCGCCTGCGGGCGGCCGAGATCCAGCAACGCCCGGGCCCGGCGCTCGACCGCGGTCAGGCGCAGCTCGTACAGGCGGTTCACCTCGGCGATCGCCCACAGTTCGCCGGCGAACTCGCCGTAGGGCAGGCCGCGCCACAACCGCAGCGCCTCCTCCAGGAGGGTGAGCGACTCCGCGGGCGGGCGCTGTTCCGCGTCGGAGACGAGCCTGCCGAAGCGCAGCGCGTCGATGTTCGCGGTGGCGAGCATGTAGCCGGGCCGCCGGGCGACCAGCAGCCGCGGCGGGGTGCGCGGGGCCCGGGCCGGTTCGATCGCCCGGCGCAGGTTCGACACGTGGACATGGATCGAGGCCAGCGCGTTCACCGGCGGCGCGCCGTGATACAGATCCTCGATCAGGGTGTCCGTGGAGACGACCGTACCCGCCGCGGCCACCAGCCGGGCCAGGACGGCTCGCTGCCGCGGGCCGCCGAGGCTGACGGAGTCCTCGGCGGCATAGACCTCGAAGGGGCCCAGAACCCGGAACTCGACGCTCCGTTCGTCGCCTGGTCGCCCGTACCTCTCGATCCCGCTTTCCGAGTGCTCCGCTTCGCTGCCCCGCACACTGCCTCCTGGCGAAGAGTGGTTCACCACCTTTTCCCATGGTCGCCGTAAACCCGTCTCCGCCTCGTCACTCGTGCGGCGGATTTCGGCTCAGTCGAAAGTGGGACGCTCTCCGTCCCCGTATTGTGTTTCCCCTGCAAGCGGTGCCGGGAAAGAGCTGTCCGGAACCTGCCTGCCGCCGGAGCCGAAACAGGTTGAGGCCGCACCGGGTCGCGCCGGTCTTGTTCGACACCGGCACGCGGTCGTCCTGCGGCGGCGTGCACGCCGCGATCAGCTCTTCCGGTTCCCGCCACCGGCCGGCGTGCCTGACCGGTGACGATCACGAACCGCACGGCCGTGCCCTGTCGCGGGACTGGGGCCAGGTGAGACGACCGCCGAATCGGGCCTGTCGGCCAGGCGGACCCGGTTAGAGGCGGGGGCGGGCGCCCAGGTGCGAGATGGCCCGGGAGGCCAGGTGGCAGCCGGAGGCCAGGGCCTCGGCCGGGGGCTTGCCGCCGAGCCAGGCCGGCAGGAAGCCCGCGGTGAAGGCGTCACCGGCGCCTGTGCCGTCGACCACGCGTTCCACGCTCCCGGCGGGAACCTTGATCGGGTCGGGGCGGTTGTTGCCGTACCAGAGCGCTCCCTCGTCGCGGAGCTTGACGACCACCTGCGGGAACCAGGCGGTGAGGACCTTGGCGGCGGCGGCGGGATCGTCGCGGCCGGTGAGGACCTTCGCCTGGTCGGCGTTGGCGAACAGCAGCTTGGCGCTCTGCGTCCACTCCAGGAAGGGTTCGGCGCCGGTGCGCTCCAGGGGAGCGGAGGAGGAGCAGTCGACCGAGACGGACATCCCGGAGCGGCGAGCCATCTCCAGCGCCGCCATGCCGGCGTCGCGGGAACCCTCGTTGATCAGTGTGTAGCCGGACAGGTGCAGGTGCCCGCCCTGGGAGAACAGGTCGCGGGGCAGATCCTCGGGGGACAGGGCCGCGTTCGCGCCGGGATCGGACAGCATGGTGCGCTCGCCCTTGTGGGTGACGAGCACCACGCAGGTGCCGGTCGGTCGCTCGGGATCCATGACGAGGCGGGCGTCGACGCCGTAGCCCATCAGCTCCATGTCGCGGTTACGACCGGTGATGTCGGCGCCGCGCCGCCCGATGAAGGCGACCTCCGTGCCCTCGACGGCGAGCCAGGAGGCGATGTTGGCCCCTGAACCACCGCCGTGCATGGTGACGACCGCCGGTGTGTCGCTGGCCCTCGCCAACGGGTAGCGAGCTCTCGCGACCGCGTCGGTCATGAGATCGCCCACCACGACCACCCGCGTCATGATGTCACCACCTTGCTGCCTTCGATGCCGACGTGCCTCTAGCCGTACCTCTAGTCGCGAAAAACTTAACAGCTTCCGGCCAGGGTGTGGGGTCTTGACCAGACACCGGACCATAGTCGATGCACAAGCGTTGCGTGAATTCGTGCCGCTGGTCCGTCTTGTGAGATTCGCGTCTACTCTCGGGGCTGTGGAGGCTGCTCAGTACCCTGCTCACTGGGAGGCGGACGTCGTCCTGTCGGACGGCGGAACCGCCCACGTACGCCCGATTCGGCCCGCCGACGCCGACCGGTTGCGTTCCTTCTACAGCCGGCTGTCCGCCGAGTCGATCTACTTCCGCTTCTTCGGCCCCCGGCCGCGGCTGTCGGATCGGGAGATCACCTGGTTCACCAACGTCGACTACGTGGACCGCGTGGCGTTGATCGCCACGATCGGCACTGAGATGGTGGGGGTCGTCCGCTATGACCGGATCGAACCCGGCGAGGCGGAGGTCGCCTTCCTCGTCGAGGACGCCCACCAGGGCCGGGGGGTCGCCTCGGTGCTCCTCGAACACCTGGCCGCCACCGCCAGGGAGCGAGGGATCGCCCGCTTCGTCGCCGATGTGCTGCCCGCCAACCAGAAGATGATGGCGGTCCTCAAACAGGTCGGCTACACCGCGCAGAGCAGTTTCGCCGACGGCGTGGTCCGGATGACCCTCGACCTCACCCCGACCGAGACCGCCCAGGAGGTGACCGCCTCCCGCGAGCACCGCGCCGAGTCCCGTTCGATCGAGCGCCTGCTCTCGCCGGGCTCGGTGGCGGTCGTCGGAGCGGGCCGCGAGCCGGGCGGCGTCGGCCAGACCGTGCTGCGCAACCTGCTCGGCGCCGATTTCACCGGTCCGGTCTACCCCGTGCACCGCGAGGTGCGAGCCGTGGCGGGGGTGCGGGCCTACCCGAGTGTGACGGACATCGACGGGGAGGTGGACCTCGCCGTTCTCGCCGTACCCGCCGACGGGGTGATCGACGTGGTCAAGGAGTGCGCGGAGAAGGGGGTGCGCGGGCTGATCGTGGTCTCCTCCGGGTTCGGTGAGACCGGCCCCGAGGGGCGGGCCAGGCAGGACGAGATGGTGCGCATCGCCCGCGCGTACGGCCTGCGGGTCGTCGGCCCCAACTGCCTCGGCGTCGCCAATACCGACCCATCGGTACGGCTGAACGCCACGCTCGCCGCCACCCTCCCCGAGCGCGGCAGGGTCGGCTTCTTCAGCCAGTCCGGAGCCCTGGGCACCGCACTGCTGCAGCGGGTGGCCCAGCGGGGCATGGGCATCTCCTCGTTCGTCTCCGCGGGTAACCGCGCCGACGTGTCGGGCAACGACCTGCTCCAGTACTGGGAGGAGGATCCGCGGACCGACGTGATCCTGCTCTACCTGGAGTCGCTGGGAAACCCCCGCAAGTTCGCCCGCCTCGCGCGGCGCATCTCGCGCCGCAAGCCGATCGTGGTCGTCAAGAGCGGCGGCACCACCCAGGGGGTGCCCACCGGTCACGCCGCGCCCGTGCTCGGCCTGCCGGACACCGCGCTCAGCGCGCTGTTCGAGCAGGCGGGGGTGATCAGGGTGGACGACCTGATCCAGCAGTTCGACGTGGCGCAGCTACTGGCCTACCAGCCGCTGCCCGCCGGCCCCAGGGTCGGTCTGGTCAGCAACTCCGACGCGATGGCGCTGCTGGCGGCCGACGCCTGCGTGCGGGTCGGCCTGGAGCCCCGCCCGCCGGTCAACCTGGGCGCCCGGGCGGGCGCCGCCGAGTTCGGCGCGGCCCTGGCCTCGGTGCTCCCGGACGTGGACGCGGTGGTCGCGATCTACATGCCGCCCATCCCGGGCAACGCCGAAGAGGTCGGCGCCGAACTGCTGCGCGTCTCTCGCGGCTGCGGCAAACCGGTGCTGGCCACCTTCGAGGGCAAGATCGGCATGCTCGGGGAACTCCGGGTCGGCGCCACCCCCGAGCGGGGCTCCATCCCCTCGTACACGGCGCCGGAGGAGGCGGTCCGCGCGCTCGCCCACGTCGTGCGGCACGCGCGCTGGCTGGAGCAGCCCGCGGGGGTGCCCGAGGAGATCGAGGGGGTGGACACCGGCGCGGCACGGAGCCTCGTGCTCGCCGCTCTCGGCGACGCCCCGGCCGAGATGGACGCCTCGCGGCTGCTCGCCTGTTACGGGGTGGAGGTCTGGCCGTCGGAGACGGTGACCTCGCCCCAGGAGGCGGTCGACGCCGCGACCGGGCTCGGCTGGCCGGTGGTGCTGAAGGCAGCGGGATCCGAGGCGGCCAAGCGCGCCGGGACCGTGCGCCTGGGACTGTCGGGACCCGACGGGGTACGTGACGCCTACGCCGACCTGACGCGCCAACTCGAACCCGAGGCCGTGCTCACGGTGCAGCGGATGGCTCCGCAGCCCGCGGTGCCGACCGTGGCCGGTGTGATGGAGGACCCCGCCTTCGGCGCGGTCGTCTCCTTCGGGCTCGGCGAGATCACCGCGCGGCTGCTGCGCGACGAGGCGTACCGGCTGGCCCCGCTGGCCCGCGAGGACGCGGCGGCACTGGTCAGGTCGCCGCGCGCCGCCCCCCTGCTCCTCGGCGAGTACGGCTACCCGCCGGTCGCGGTCGAGGCGCTGGAGGACCTGTTGATCCGGCTCGGGCGGCTGGCGGACGATCTCCCCGAGGTGGCGCGGCTCACCCTCGACCCGGTGCTGGTGGGGGAGTCGGGGGTGACCGTGCTGGGCGCCCGGGTCGTGCTCCGCAGCCACGAGGGACCGCGTCCGGACGGCGGCCCCCGGCGCCTCGGCTAGCGTGCTCTCCCGCGGTCCACGACAGGAGAGCACGGCGTACCCCGGCCTCGGTCAGGTCGCGGGCGTCGCGGGGACGATCTGGACCGTGCTGGCGACGGTGGCGGCCGCAGGGCGGGTCCCGGTGGGGACGGCCACGGCCTGGACCGCCCTGCCGGAGGCGGTCAGCGTGCCGGTGGCGTCCCCCGCCACGGCCACGCCGACCGTGATCCGGGGAAGCTGGAAGCCGGGGGAGGCCAGCTCACGCGTTTCGCAGCCGATGTCGTCGGCCGTGATCCGGCATCTCCAGCCCGCGCCGGAGGCCCGTACCGGGGTCAGGCCCGCGGGGAAGCGGTAGGTGACCTCGGTCGGATACCCGATCCCGGCGGAGGCGGGGTCGGCGGTGACGTCTATGGAGAACGTGCCGGTGCCCCCCGCCTCGAACGGGCCGTCATGGACCGTGGTGAGGATCAGGTCGCCGGGGAACCTCGCTCCCAGGGCGGGCGACGCGCCTATGACGGCCGTCACGACGGCCGCCGTGACGGTCAGCACGAGACCGGTTCGTCGCGTCGGATCTTGACGTTCGTCGGTCATATTTCCTCATCCCCCGATTCCACCGGAAATCCACCGCTTCCAAATTTCGATGCGGTGAAAAACATTCTTGGATATGCGAAACAGGCGCCGAACGCGGTGAACCGCCCGCCGTCGCGGCTTGGGGCGGCAGGCGCCACCGCCACTGCTCCCGGTAGCCCCGAAAGGATCACGCCAAACCGATCGAAGGGGAAAGACGAGGGCCGGTGCGGACGTCCTCGCGGCCGGGAAGGGGCCCTGGTGGGCCGGATCACGATTTGCATCGCCTGCCAAAGGTCGCGCGCTCCCGGTGAAAGCGCTGCCCCGGACAGGGCAGGATGGACCCATGAGGGAAACCCGACTCTCGTCCGCCGGCCTGCGCGACGCCATCGACCGCAGTGGCTACTACCCCGATCTGGTCGCCGACGCGGTCGAGTCCGCGCTCGGCAAGGAGCAGGTGGGCGCCTACGTCGTGCATCACGAGGCCACCTTCGACCCGGCCATGGAGGTGCGCAGGCACGTCACGGTGCTGGTGCTCTCACCCACCCGGCTACTCGTCTGCCACACCGACGAGCACCCGCCCGTGGAGGGGGTGTCGGCGTCACACGCCTCCACGACCACCGAGGCGGTGCGGCTCAGCCGGATCCAGTCGGTCGCGGTCACCAGGGTCGTCCCCGACCCCGCCTCCTACGTGCCGGGCGTGCCGCCCACGGAGGTCACGCTCACCATCGGCTGGGGCGCCATCTCCCATGTCGACCTGGAGCCGGCCACCTGCGGCGACGAGAACTGCGAGGCCGACCACGGATACACCGGCGCCATCACGGCCGACGACCTCTCCCTGCGGGTGAGCGAGGCGGCCGACGGGCCAGAGGCCGTCTCCCACGTACTGGCCTTCGCCAAGGCGCTGTCAGAGGCAACGGCCCGCACGGCCGCCTCGTGAGGGCACAGATCCCCGCATACGGCACGGCCACTCTCGCGGACCTCTCCTCCTCACTGCTGGCCGCGGTCGGGATGGACGGCGACAACCCCCTGGGCCTCGCCCCGGCCGAGCGGGTTCTGCTGTTCCTCGTCGACGGAATGGGCGCCGAACTGCTCCGCGCCCACCCGGAGACCGCGCCGTTCATGTCCGCCATGCTCGACAGGGTGCTCGCCGCGGGCTTCCCCGCCACGACCGCGACCAGCCTGGCCACGCTCGGCACCGGCCTGCCGCCGGGCGAGCACGGCATGCTCAGCTGTCAGCTCGCCGTGCCCGGCGCAGGCTACCTGCTCAACTGCCTGCGCTGGACCGCCTCCGGCCCCGTGGTCCCGCCCAACGAGTGGCAGCCGAACCCGACCGTCTACGAGCGCGTGGCGGCGGCCGGAATCCCCGTCAGCTACGTCGGCCCCTCCAAATTCGAGGCCACCGGTTTCAACATGGCGGTCCAGCGTGGTGTGCGCTTCATCGGAGCCGACGAGGTCGACGACCGGATCGCCGGGGTTCGCCACGCGCTGGCCGAGCCCCGGGCCCACGTCACGGTCTACTACGGCGATCTCGACCTCACCGGCCACGTGAGCGGCTGGGGCACCCCGGCCTGGCTCCACCAGCTCGCCCTGGTCGACCGGATGGCCGAGCGACTGGCCGACACGCTCCCACCCGGTTCCGCGATGTACGTCACCGCCGACCACGGCATGGTCAACGCCACCGAGTACGTCGACGTCGACGCCGTTCCCGAGCTTCGCCAGGGCGTCGCCCTGCTCGGTGGGGAGGCCAGGGCCCGCCACATCTACACCGACCCCGGCGCCGCAGAGGCGGTTCTCGACACCTGGCGTGAGGTTCTCGCCGGAAAGGCGTGGGTGACGTCCCGGGAGGAGGCGGTGGAATCCGGCTGGTTCGGGCCGCGAATCCGCTCCGAGTGGCTGCCCAGGATCGGGGATGTCCTCGCCGTCCCGTACACCGACTGCGTCATCACCGCCTCGGTCGCCCAGCCGCACGAGGCGGGACTCGTCGGTTTCCACGGCTCGCTGACACCCGCCGAGCAGCACGTCCCCCTCCTGGAGGTGAGCAGCAGGTAGGCCCGCCGGCCGAACGGCCGATCACCCGGGGCCGGTCGCCACCGGCTGATCCCCGCACCCGAAGCAGACGAAGCCCGCCACCCCGGTCCTCCCGCTCGCGGTGGCCAGTGCCCGTGCGGGCGGGGCACCGGCGGCCAGCGCCCCGTGGAAGGCGGTCATCAGAGCCAGCGTCTCCTCGTCGCGCACCGGCACCAGGCTGGCCACCACGCAGCGCGTCCCCAGCGACAGGAACGTGCCCGCCAGCCCCAGCGGCGCCCCGTCGGCCGGGGCGTGCGCCATCCCCGCGTCGCACGCCGACAGCACCACCAGGCCCGGCGGGGTGCGCAGCCGGAGCAGGTCGTACGCCATCAGCGGGCCGTCGTCGAGATCGATGCTCGACAGCAGCGGGCTGCGCGGGGAGAACATTCCGTGCGCGGCCAGGTGCGCCACGTCCGCCCGCTCCAGTGCCGTCATCACCTCCGCCCGCCGAGCCGCCACCCGCTCGGTCCCCGGGTGGCACTCGCCGACCATGCGGGCCTCGGCCTCCGAGCACCGCAGCCCCGGCCCCGCCACCGCGACGACACGCCCGCCCCGCACGGCCGGCACCTGCCCGCCGGCCAGCCAGGCGGCGGCGCTGGCCACCACGCTCACCGGCCGGTCGGCGTTCATCGGCAGCAGTGGCCAGGGCAGGATGTGCAGCGTCCCCGTCGGCACGATCACCAGCGGCCGGTCGCCCAGCCGGTCACGCAGCGGGCGGAAGAGCAGCCGTTCCAGCTCCGCGGCCTCCGCGCCGGATTCCGGAGCCCGGCCATCGAGCAGATGTGTCCTGCGCAGCCCGTACCGGAGGCGGACGGTGGCCTCGGCGACGGTCGCGAACGGGCCGAGCCGGCGCAGCGTCACGCGCTCCCCGGTGACCACGACGGCGGCCAGTTCCGCCTCGTGGCGGACGAACTCCACCAGGACCGACTCGCCGAGCGCCGACCGCAGCGCGGCCAGGCCGGGCGCGAGCGGCCGGCCCGCACCCCCGGTGACCGCCCGCCACCGCTCGGCCCACGCCAGGACCGTGCGGCCTCGCCCGGTCCGCATGGCGAGGGCCAGCCCGAACTCGGCCAGCGGCGCACCCTCCCTGGCGGCGTGCGCGCGCACCACCGGGTCCGCTAACGCCTTCGTTCCGGACCCCACCTCCGCGAGGCCCGCCAGCACCGCCGCGAACGCCCCCCGCCGGTCGCCGGCCAGGGACCGCCGCAGTGCCGTCGCCTGGCGGGCGACCACTCCGCGACCCGAGCGGGCGAGAAGGGCCAACTGCCCCTCGGCGGACGGCCGGTCACCCAGCCGGAGCGCGAGCTCGGCGGCGTTGAGCCTGAGCGCCGCGGAGGCATCCCGGTGTCCGGCGGAGTCGAGGGCCTCGGCGCACGAGAGCATCTCCGGCACCGTCGCCGGTAGCCCGGCGGAGGACGGGTCCAGCGCGAGCCTGGCCCGCAGCAGGATCTCCTCGGCGAGCGGCGTCAGGACCGTCCGCCCCTGCGCGGCCAGCTCACGAGCGGCCAGCTCCGCGCTCTCCCGGGCACGGCGCGGATCTCCGGTGCGCAGCTCGACCCTGGCGAGCAGCAGGCGGGCCTCGGCCAAGGCCACTCCGGCGCCCGCCGCCGCCAGCTCGGGAACCGCCATGTCCAGCAGCACCCGGGCCTCGCCGGGCAGATGGGCGGCGATCAGTGCCTCGGCCAGGTCGCAACGGACCGTCGCCAGCCGCTCCGGGTAGTCGAGCAGGATGTCCTGGACACGCCGGTAGGCGGTGAAGGCGGCGGGCAGGTCGCCGCGCCGCGCGGCCAGGAACGGCAGGTTGCCCTCGGCGAGCGCGAGCACGTGCGCGAGGCCCGCGTCCCTCGCCAGCTCCGCGCACCGGCCCAGATCGGCCTCCGCCGCCTCGAACTCCCCGAGGAACACCCGGGCGAGCCCGCGGTTCAGCATCGCCCCGGCCACGAACCTGACGTCGTCGCCGAGGACGGTCATGGCCCGGTCGCAGTGCTCGACGGCCTCGCGGTAGCGGCCGAGCCTCGCCAGCGCCATCGCGCGATGCACGCCGAGCTTGCCCAGTTCGGCCGGGGTCAGGCCGGATTCGGCGTCCGCGGCGATGGCCAGCGCCTGCTCCGGGTGCCCCAGCTCGGTGCGGATGTGGACCAGCGACAGGCGCGCCTGGGCCGCCCGGTGCGGCAGCCCGGCCCGCAGCGAGATCTCCACCGCCCGGTGCAGCCGCTCCTCGGCGAACGGCAGGTCACCGAGCTCACGCGCCGCCACCGCCAGCGCCCGGTGCGCCACCGCCTCCGCCTCGCAGTGCCGGCAGCCCGAGGCCCGTTCCGGCACCGCGCCGCCACCGTCCGGATCACCCGTCTGACCGGTCTTTCCCCGGCAGGACGCGGGGAGCGAGGCGAGCACGGTACGGGCGAGAGCGAGGGCTCGGGCCGGGTCGCCGCCCGAGAGGTCGACCGCGCGCTCGGCGGCGGCGAGCGCCTCGTCGAAGGCCAACTACGGGCGGATCCGGGTCCAGCTGGTGACCACCGGGAGGCTCTCCGGCCGGTGGCACACCACGCTGAACCAGCCCGGCGGCAGGCCGGTGACGGCGAACTGGCCCGTCGGGGACAGGGGGCGCGACTCGGTGAGGTGTGGCGTGCGGATCTCGACCAGCGTGCCCGCCCCGGGACAAGGGGAGATCTGGCCCGCCAGATCGACCAGACCGTCCAGGGAGGTGACCTCCAACTCCACCGTGAGCCCGGCGGCGACGAACCTCAGCAGCCGGGGCTCCTCGGTGGACCGGACGCCCTGTGGCGCGGAGGTGACCACGGGGCGGGCCGTGTCGGCGCCGGGCAGCCGCAGACCGAAGACCGCGCGGGCGGCGGCCATCACCTGGGCCGGCACCGGGTCGTTCCCGGAGGCCAGGCGCAGCGCGGCTATCAGGGACTCGTCGTCGATCGTCGTCGGATGCCGCGTCACGATGTCGCCTCCCGAGCGGTGAGCATGGTGCGTAGTCGGTTCAGGCAGCGCCCCCGGGTGGGGCCGTAACTGCCGCTGGGCATGCCCAGACGCCCGGCCAGCTGGCGGACGCCCGCGTCGGGGGCCGTGGCCATCAGCCGGAACAGCGAGCGGCACGGCTCGGGCATCCGGTCGACGGCCTGCCACAGGCGACGGCTCTCGTCGGCGGTCAGCACGGTCAGCGCCGGATCGGCGTGGACGTGCCCGGCGTCGGCCGGCTCGGTGTCCAGGCACACGCGTTCCGCGTCCACCGGGTCGGCGACCAGCCGCTCGCCCCGGTGCCGCCGGCGGAGCAGGGACGCCTCGCGCTTGGCCGTGGTGAACAGCCAGGGGCCGATCCGGTCCGGGTCGCGGATGGTGTGCAGGCTTTCGAGCAGCCGTAGCCACGTGCCCTGCACCGCGTCGGCGGCGTCCGCCGGGTTCAGGTCGTAGGCGCGCACCGCCGACCACAGCGCGCCGGTGAAGCGGGTGACCAGCGCGTCCCAGGCCGCCTGGTCGCCGGCCAGGACGGCCTCGATCGTGGGCTGATCGCTCACCGGCACCTCCGGACCACATGGAGCGCTGTGGGTATTCGAGAGAACACTCTGGGTGAGACTTTAGCCGGGCGTGGGCACGACGACTCCCAAATCGGGGATCCGCCCGGCCCTCGCCGGATCGAGGACGTGTTCCGCGGCCTCCCGCGAGGGCCGGTCCGCCGACGCCGCCGCGATCGCCCCGCTCACCAGGGCGGCGGCGAAGGAGGTCCCGCTCCAGCAGGCGTAGCCGCGGAACGCGCCGTGTTCGAGGAAGGTGCTGGACAGCCACTCGCCGCGGGCGCACGCGTCGACCCACGGGCCGTACGCCGAGAACGGGGCCCTGGCCCGCTCCGCCGCGTCCAGTGCTCCGACGGCGATCACCCCGGGCGAGGCGGCGGGCCAGAAGGGGCGATCCGAGGCGGTGTTGCCCGCGCAGGCCACCGTGACCGTGCCGGCCAGTTCCGCCAGGGCGGCCTCGACCAGCGGGGAGGGGCCGTCGTCGAAGGTGTGCCCGCCGAAGGACAGGTTGAGCACCCGGGGCGGTTCGGCCCTGAGCCGGCCCAGGACGCTCAGCAGCCCGGCCTCGTCCCCGATGCCGTGGCTGTTCAGCATCCGGATCGGCCGTGGCCTCGCCGCCGGGGCCGACCGCAGGACCAGCCCGGTGATGAACGTGCCGTGCCCCGCCTGGGGGTCCAGCTCGCCGTCGCCGTCCGAGTCGGGCACCTCCGCGGCCTCCTGTCCCCGTTCCAGGAACCACGGGCTCGTCCGCCACCACGGGTGCGACACCAGGCCCGTGTCGGCCAGTGCCACCGTCACGGCGGCCGCGGCGGACCCGTCCGCGGCGGGCTCGGGCATCGGGAGGGCGCGGCTGGGAAAGGGGCGGGAGGCCGGACCTCCGAAATAGAGCGGCTGGCCTGTCAGCACATGGTTGGGGGAGGCGGGAAACCCCCGTTCCCGCAACGACGCCACCAGGTCGCAGACGTCCACGCCCGATGAGAGCCGCACCCGGTAGATCCCTTGAGCCTCGGTGACGGCGTCGGCCCAGCGGGCGGTGGCGGCCATGCCCGAGGCGTCGGTCAGCAGCTGACCTTTTCTGATCAGAGCGGGCGATCCAGGGATGGGTTCGACCCGTTCCATATCGGTGTCCATCTGGTCCTCCGGGGGTGCTCACCAGCTTGTGGGGGTTCTCGTCGCTCCGAGGATGCCCTGGCCAAGCGTCCGCGTCGCAACATCTTGGTATGACCCCCCTCTGGTGCGATGTCACAACCGACGGTAGTCTCTCCTTCAGTCACTTGTGATCATCCTGGGACGAGGCCGTTGGGGAAGGCGCACCTCGTACCGAAACGGGAGGTCCGGTGTCTGCTCGTGGCGTGCTTTACGTCCACTCAGCGCAGCCTGCGCTGTGCCCTCATATTGAATGGGCGGTCGCAGGTGTTCTTGGCGTCCCCGTAGACCTGACCTGGACTCCACAGCCCGCCGCGCCCGGTCACGTGCGCGCACAGGCCGAGTGGGAGGCCCGTGTGGGTACCGCGGCGGCCATCACCTCATCCCTGATGGGCTGGCAGCGGATCCGCTTCGAGATCACCGAGGACGCCTCACCGGGTGTCGACGGGTCCCGGCACGCCTACACCCCGTCTCTCGGTGCCTTCACGGCCGTCGTCGGGGCCACGGGCGACATCCTGATCCCGGAAGACCGGCTGCGTTCCGCCATGCTGATGGCACGCCAGGGCCGCGTGGTGCTGGAGGAGGAGATCGATCGCCTGCTGGGCAAGCAGTGGGATGCCGAGCTTGAGTCGTTCCGCTACGCGGGGGAGGGCGCACCGGTCCGCTGGCTGCACGCCGCCGTCTGACCCCGGTCCCCGTACCGGGTATCCCGCCAGGTGGCGTCGGCCCCGCGGGCCCCGGAGACCGGGTCGTGGAGTCCTCGCACGGGGAGTGTGAGGTCCCCTTCGGCCCTGAGAACCCGCTCGGAGACCGGGCTCCCATGCTCATCCGCCGCTCAGCGGTACCGGTGGCGCCGTCGGCGCTTCGAATTTCGCCACAACGGGTGAGCCCCCGTCCCGGGGACCGGGACGGGGGCTCGGCGAGCGATGTTCAGAGCGGGATGTTGCCGTGCGCGCCCCGTGCGGGGGTCGCCTTGGCCAGGACCCTGGCGATGGCGCCCCGGGTCTCCCCGGGCTTGATGACCTCGTCGATCACGCCGAGCTCGATGGCCCGATCGAGGCCGCCGGCGAGGATCTCGTGCTCCTCGGCGAGTCTGGTCTCCAGGGCGGCGCGCTCCTCCTCGGGGGCGGCGGCGAGCTCGCGGCGCTTGAGGATGCGGACCGCGGCGACCGCGCCCATGACCGCGACCTGGGTCGTCGGCCAGCCGAACACCTTGGTCGCGCCCAGCGAGCGGGAGTTCATGGCGATGTAGGCGCCGCCGTACGCCTTCCTGGTGACCAGGGTGATCCGCGGCACGGAGGCCTCGGCGAAGGCGTGCAGGAGCTTGGCGCCGCGGCGGACCACACCGTCGTGCTCCTGCCCGACGCCCGGCAGGTAGCCGGGGACGTCGACCAGGACGACCAGCGGCACCCCGAAGGCATCGCACATCCGGACGAACCGTGCGGCCTTCTCCGCCGAGGCGGAGTCGAGGCAGCCGCCCAGGCGCATCGGGTTGTTGGCCACCACGCCCACGGTCCGGCCCCCGAGACGGCCCAGGGTGGTGACGATGTTGGGCGCCCACTTGGCGTGCAGCTCCACGCCCGGCTCGTCGAGCAGGCCCTTGACGAGCGGCTTCACGTCGTAGGCGCGGCGCACGTTCTCGGGCAGCAGGCCGGAGAAGTCGACCTCCTCGACCTCGGTGCGCACCCGGCCCTGGTGGCCGAGGAGCACCGCGAGGCGGCGGGCCTGCAGGTAGGCCTCCGTCTCGGTCTTGGTGACCACGTGGACGACGCCGCTGCGCTTGCTGTGCGGCTCGGGACCCCCCAGGCCGGCCATGTCGATCTGCTCGCCGGTGACGCTACGGACCACGTCGGGACCGGTGACGAAGATACGGCCCTCGTCGGCCAGGATCACGATGTCGGTCAGCGCCGGGCCGTACGCGGCGCCGCCCGCGGCGGGACCCACGACGACGGACAACTGCGGGATTACCCCTGAGGCGCGGGTCATCGCGGCGAAGACGCGGCCGACCGCGTGCAGTGACTCGACCCCCTCGGCGAGGCGGGCGCCGCCGGAGTGCCAGACGCCGATGATCGGGACCCGCTCGCGGACCGCGACGTCGTAGGCGTGCACGATGTGCTCGCACCCCTCGCTGCCCATCGCACCGCCCTGCACGCGGGCGTCGCTGACGAACGCGACGACCGGCACGCCCTCCACCCGGCCCGTCGCGGCGAGCATGCCGCTGCGGTCGACCGGTGAGATCAGCCGGAGCGAGCCCTCGTCGAGCAGAGCGGAGAGGCGTACCTGGGGGTCACGGGGATCAAGGGGCTCCTGTTCGGAGGCCTCGCTCACCACCCCGTCGTCGAGCACGGTCATCGCGAGCTCCTGTCAGACGCTGGTGAAGGCCACGGCGACGTCGTGTCCGCCGAACCCGAAGGAGTTGTTGATCGCGGCGATCTGGCCACCGGGCAGAGCACGGGGCCCATCGCGCACGATGTCCACCTCGACGCCGTCGTCGAGGTCGTCCAGGTTGATCGTTCCAGGTGCGCGGCGCTCGTGAAGGGCGAGAACCGTGAAGACGGACTCGATGCCGCCGGCGCCGCCGAGCAGGTGACCGGTCATCGACTTGGTGCCGCTGACCAGCGGGTGGTCACCGATGACCTCCTTGATCGCGACCGTCTCCACCACGTCGCCGGCGGGGGTGGAGGTGGAGTGCGCGTTCACGTGCTTGATGTCGCCGCCGGTGAGGCCGGAGTTCTCCAGGGCGCGGCGCATGGCGAGCATGACCCCGGCACCGGTCGGCTCGGGCTGGGCGATGTGGTGGGCGTCGGCCGAGTACCCGACTCCGGCGGCCACCGCGTAGATCGTGGCGCCCCGCGCGCGGGCGTGCTCCTCCGACTCCAGCACCAGGATGCCGGCGCCCTCGCCGAGGACGAACCCGTCCCGGCCCTTGTCCCACGGCCGGGAGGCGCGCTGGGGCTCGTCGTTACGGGTCGACATGGCGCGCATGGCGGCGAAGGAGCCGATGTTCATCGGGTGGATGGCGGCCTCGGTGCCGCCCGCCACGACCACGTCGGCCCGGCCGGAGCGGATCATCTCGATGGCGTACCCGATCGACTCGGCGCCGGTGGCGCAGGCGCTCACGGTGGCGTGGACGCCGGCGCGGGCGCCGACCTCGATGCCGATCCAGCCCGCCGCGCCGTTCGGCATCAGCATGGGCACGGTGAACGGTGAGAGCCGCTGCCAGCCCTTCTCCTTGAAGGCGTCGTAGGCGGTGAGGATCGTGGTGATACCCCCGATACCGCTGCCCACGACGACACCGAGCCGCTCGGGGTCGACCTTGTCGATCGCGGCGTGCGCCCACGCCTCGCGTGCCGCGACCAGTGCGAACTGCTCGACCCGGTCCAGCCGCCGGGCCTCCGGCCGGGGCAGGACCTCGGTCGGGTCCACCGCGGCGAAGGCGGCGAACTTCACCGGGACGGAGTCGACCCAGTCCTCGGTGATGTCGCGGACCCCGGACTGACCGGCGAGGAGCGCCGACCAGGTCGAGGCGACGTCTCCACCGAGAGGCGTTGTCGCGCCGAGCCCGGTGACGACGACACGTACCTGGCCTGTACTCACGTTCTGCGCTCCTTATGAATCGCTGGTCTTAGGGGTAAGGATCGAGACGTCTCAGTTCTGGATGAAGTTGATGACGTCCTTGACGTTCTTGAGGTGCTTGAGCTGGTCGTCCGGAATCTCCACGCCGAACTCGTCCTGGGCGGCGACGGCGATCTCGACCATGGACAGCGAGTCGATGTCGAGGTCGTCGACGAAGCTCTTCTCCGGGGTGACCTCGGAGGCCGGGATTCCGGTGATCTCGTTGACGATCTTGCCAATGCCGGCGAGGATCTCCTGCTCGGTCAGAGCCATGTCGCGTGTTCTCCTTGAAATGGGTTTTCTTCTGGCTTTCCGTGCGGCGGGGCCGCGCGGAAGTTCTAGGGGATCTCGATGACCTGACCGGCGTAGGTCAGGCCCGCACCGAAGCCCAGCAGCAGGGCGAGCCCGCCGGGCTGGACCTCGCCGCGTTCGATCATCCGGGACAGGGCGAGGGGGATCGAGGCGGCTGAGGTGTTGCCCGCCAGGACGATGTCCTTGGCGATGACGGCGTTCTCGGCGCCGAGCTTGCGGGCGATCGTCTCGATGATGCGGAGATTGGCCTGGTGGGGCACGAAGGCCGCGAGGTCGGCGGGGTCCACTCCGGCACGCTCGCAGATCTCCTTGGCGACGGGGTGCAGCGCGGTGGTCGCCCAGCGGAACACGGTCTGGCCCTCCTGGTGCAGGAAGGAGTCGCGGTCCTTGATGATGATCGCGTCGAACTTGTCACCGGCGCTGCCCCAGACCACGGGACCGATCCCCGGGGTGTCGGAGGGGCCGACGACCGCGGCGCCCGCGCCGTCGGCGAAGATCACCGCGGTGGCGCGGTCGGTCCAGTCGATCCACTGGGAGAGCTTCTCGGTGCCGACGACGAGCACGTTGGTGGCCGAACCCGCGCGGATCGCGTCGTTGGCGACCGCGAGCGCGTAGCAGAAACCGGAGCAGGCGGTGTTGACGTCGAACGCGCCGGGAGCGTCGATGCCCAGCCGGGTGGCCACCCGGCCTGCGGCGTTGGGGATCTGGGTCTCCAGCGTGCAGGTGGCGACGATCACCAGGTCGATGTCGGAGACCGACAGGCCGCTCGCGGCGAGCGCCTTGCCGCCCGCCTGCACGGCCAGGTCGATCTCCGACTCGCTGTCCGGGGCGATCCGGCGCTCCTTGATGCCGACCCGGCTCTGGATCCAGGCGTCGTCGGTCTCCATGGTCGCGGACAGGTCGTCGTTGGTGACCACCTGGGAAGGCTGGTAGTGGCCGAAGGCCAGGATCTTCGCGCCCGGAGAACCCTGAGGGATCTTCATTCGTCTGTCACCGCTCCTCATTCGACTGGAGAGCGGCTCGCGCGGCTCCCAGATCGTCGGGGGTCTTCAGGGCGACGGTCGTCACCCCGCGCAGAGCACGCTTGGCCAGGCCGGTGAGCGTGCCGCCGGGGACAAGTTCGATCATGGTGGTGACGCCGCGCTCGGCCATCGTGGCCATGCAGGCGCCCCAGCGCACCGGGTTGGCGACCTGGGTGACCAGGCGCTCCAGGAAGTCGGCGCCGCTCGTGACCGCCGCGCCGTCGCTGTTGGACAGCAGGGTGACGGCGGGGTCGGCCGGGGTGAGGCCCGAGGTGGCCTCGCGCAGGCTGTCGACGGCGGAGGCCATGTGCACGGTGTGGAACGCGCCGGCGACCGACAGCGGGATCACCCGGGCGCGGGCGGGCGGCTCCGCCTTGAAGGCCGCCAGTTGCTCCAGCGTGCCGCCGACGACGATCTGCCCGGCGCCGTTGACGTTGGCGGGAGTGAGCCCGTTGGCGGCGATGGCCGCGAGGACCTCCTCCTCGACCCCGCCGAGGACGGCGGACATGCCGGTCTCGGTGATGGCCGCGGCCTTGGCCATGGCCTGGCCGCGCTCGCGGACGAGGCCGAGGGCCTGTTCGGGCGTGAGCACCCCGGCCAGGGCCGCGGCGGTGAACTCACCCACGCTGTGTCCGGCGACGATGTCGGGAGAGGCTCCCAGGACCTCGGCGACGGCCAGTCCGGCGGCCACGAGCAGGGGCTGCGCGACGGCGGTGTCACGGATCTCGTCCGCGTCGGCGGTGGTCCCGTAGGCGATCAGATCGAGTCCGGCCAGCTCCGACCAAGCGGTCAGCCGGTCGGCCAGGCCCGGTAGTTCGAGCCATGGACTGAGGAAGCCTGGAGTCTGGGCACCCTGGCCCGGAGCGACGATGACGAGCACGAAATCCAGCCTGCCCTGTAGAGGTTCAATACTCGGATAGAGATCCAGACGAAGTTTGTCCCCAGTTTTTTGTAGGGAACCTACAGTGGGGGTTTCGTGGAAGTTAAGTAAAGCCTGCTACGTCACCGGCGTTTCCGATAGGCGTCCGAGGATCAGTCCCACCTGCAGAGTGAAGGCGGATCGCCCCTCGGTCGGCTGGTAACCGGTCAACTCGGTGATCTTACGCAGACGGTAGCGCACCGTGTTCGGATGGACGAACAGCAGCCGTGCCGTCGCCTCCAGGGAGGTGCCCTGTTCCAGGTAGGTCGCCAGGGTGTCGAGCAGTGGCGTGCCGATCAGCGGCTGGTAGACGTTCTCGATCAGCTGTGCCCTGGCGTCGGCGTCACCGTCCAGGGCCCGTTCGGCCAGCAGGTCCTCGGCGTGGACCGGCCTGGGCGCGTCCGGCCACCCCGCGGCCGCCCGCAGCCCGGCCATCGCCGCCCGCGCCGACCTGGCGGCCGAGTGCAGGTCCGCCACCTCGGGCCCGATCACGATCGGCCCGTTTCCGAAACGCGGCACCACGTGCCTGGCCGCGGCGGCGACACTGTCCGCACCGCCCACGATCACGATCAGCCGGTCGCCCTGCACCCCGGCCAGCATGTCCAGACCGGACCTGCGGCCCCGGTCGCGCAGCGCGTCTATCACCGCCTGCGGGTCGTCGTCGGGCGTCTGTCCCGCCAGCACCACGACGGGCGTGGAGGTCCAGCCGAGCGCGGCGGCCCAGGAGTGCAGGCCGTCGTCGACCTCCCCCCTGACCAGGGCGTCCACGATCAGCGCCTCCAGCCGCGCGTCCCAGGCGCCGCGCGCCTCGGCCTCCCGCGCGTACACCTGCGCGGCGGCGAACGCGACGTCGCGGGTGTAGCGGAGCATCGCCTGCTGGAGCTGGTCATCGCCGCCGGGCGCCGCCAGCTCCTCGGTCTGTGCCTCGACCACCTCGACCACGACCCGCACGATGTCGACCGTCTGCTGCAGCGAGATGGACCGCTTCAGCTCCCTGGGCGCGGTGCCGAAGAACTCGATGCTGGGCGTCGGGCGGCCCTCGCCGGCGTGCTGGAACCACTCCACGAAGGCGGCGATCCCGGCCTGGGCGACCAGCCCGACCCAGGACCTGTCCTCCGCGGAGAGCGCGCGAAACCACATCAGCCGGTCGTCCATCCGGGACATGGCGGCCGTGCTCAGCGTGCCCATGGCCCGTTCCAGCCGGCGCGTGGTGTCCTCCCTGACCCGGTCGGAGTCGAGATCCCTCTCATCCGACCCGGTCACGACGTCGCTGTGCCTGACCGCTCGCTCGCTCCGTTCCCTCACGCCACTAAGAGTGCCAGGTCGTCGGAGATGCACCAGCCATGGTTCCCGACAGCGCAAGACCCTCGATCTTGTACATCCGGCACGATCGGGTCCTCGCGGCGGTCGCGACCGCGCTCAGACGACCGCGACGGCGGTGATCAGTCCGATGGCCAGGTGGGTGACCGCCAGCAGTCGGGCGCCCGGCTGGAGGTCCGGCTCCTTGACCAGCTCGCGCACCGAGACCCCCGCCACCTTGTCGAAGGCGATCATCGCCACGGTCTGTACGGCGATGCCGACCAGGCCGAAGACCAACGTCGCGAGCAGGCCCTCGTGCAGGGCGCCGCCGGAGGACCAGATGGAGGCCGCGACGATCAGCCCGAGGGCGGCCAGCCCGGAGCAGGCGAGCAGGGTGGCGTTGGGGTTGCGGTCCTCCTTGATCAGCCGGCTGAGCTTACCGGGGATGGCCAGGTCGATCACGTAGAAGCCGATGATCAGCAGGATCACGCCGAGGGCGGCGTAGGAGGCGATCGCGAGCGCGCCGCGTCCGAGGATTTCGGCGATCGACAGCGTCTCGCCGCCGGGCGCGGAGGGCAGGAGCGTCACGGCCGGGATGGGGGTGGGACTCATGGCTTCATTCTCTTTCCAGGACTCAGAGCTCGATGCGGTGCGGAACGAATGACGACGTGTCGTCGGTGATGAACCCTGAGGTCTCGCGGATGCCGACACCCGCCGCCTCGTCGTGGACCACCCAGGCGCCGAGCACGGGACGCCAGCCGTCGAAGACAGGCAGTGCCCGGAACTCCTGGTAGACGTGCCCCTCGGCGCCGTAGCCGCCCGAGGTCTCGACGCGCTCGCCGGGGGCGACGATCCGCATGTTCGCGCCCTCGCGGCCGAGCAACGGCTTGGCGATGTACGAGGACATGTCGCGGGGGCCGTCGAGATAGGCGGGCAGCAGGTTCGGGTGGTCCGGATACAGCTCCCAGAGCACCGCGAGCAGCGCCTTGTTGGACAGCAGCATCTTCCACAGCGGCTCGATCCAGGTCATCGAGGCCTGCTGGCGCACCGCCCGTGTTCCGAACGGATCGGCGACCGCCCACTCCCACGGGTACAGCTTGCAGAGCGAGCGGATCACCCGGCGCTCCATGTCGACGAAGCGCAGGTTGAGGTCGTCCCAGCCGATGTCCTCCATGGCCAGCGCGACGGTCTTGAGGCCGGCCTGGTCGGCGGTCTCCTGCAGGTAGGCGAGGGTCATCGCCTCCTCGCCTGAGGTGTCCATGTTGGTCCAGGCGAAGTGCGTGGGTCCGGTGGGCAGGCCGGTCGAGATCTGCTGCCACCTGGCGATCAGTCGTTCGTGGATGGAGTTCCACTGGTCGTCGTCGGGATAGCGGTCGCGCAGCCAGAACCACTGCACCACCGAGCTCTCCAGCAGACTGGTGGGGGTGTCGGCGTTGTACTCCAGCATCTTGGCCGGACCGGTCCCGTCGTAGCGCAGGTCGAACCGGCCGAACAGGTGCGGGTCGTTCCGCTCCCAGGAGGCGGCGATCTCCGAGGCCACCCAGTCCGGAAGCGCGAAGTCGGCGTAGCGGTTCTTCTCGATGACGTGCTCCACGGCGTGCAGGCACATCCGGTGCAGATCCTCGACCTGGTTCTCCAGGTCCAGGATCTCGTCCATGGAGAAGACGTACTGCACGGCCTCGTCCCAGTACGGGCGGGTGAGGCCTACCGGGTGTGCCGAGCGGTGGTAGGCCAGGCCGTGGCCCTCGATGATGCTCTCCCAGTCGGCACGGGGGAGCGAGGTCTCGCGTCTCATCTGTGCCGGATCAGCTCCCGCTACCTGACCCGCTGCGCCCGCCGAAGCCGCCCCGCTGGATCACGGTGCCCTTACGGCTGGTGATTTTGACGTCCGAGGGGCGCACGGTGGTCCCCTGCCGGATGTACGCGCCGTTCCTGACGCCGCCGTAGTACCAGCTGTAGGCGCCGCGTGACCCGTGGTAACCGCTACCGCCGTCGTCGTCGCAGAGGTCCTCGTCCACCACCTCGTACGTACCGTCCGGCTGGCGGCTGTTGAGGTCGACGCACTCGGCGCCCACCTCCTCGTAGTCCTGCTGCGCGGAGCAGTAGCCGACCAGAAGCAGAGAGACGACACCGATCCCGGTGATGGTGACCACCGTGGAAGCCTTGATCCCGGAGGGCTTGGCAGGCGGTTTGCCGGGAAGGTTCTGCGGTGCGGCTAGTGGGTGTTTTGGTGGTTGGGCCATTGAGCTCCAATGAGATGCGTCGGCCTAGGCTATCGATGCTGTTTTGTCGGTTCAACCGCCGGATGGAGTCAGGGTGGGGATCACCGTGGCGCATCCATGGGAGATCTCGTCCGACCGTCCCGGCGAGGAAGGGTGATCGTTCCCCCGTCCGATGTGTAATGTTCTGGCAAAGCACAGGGAACGAGGGGTCCGCGGTGCCGGAGATCAGACCGTTGCGGCCGGGGGACCCGCCGCGACTGGGGGAGTACTCGCTCAGGGGCAGGCTGGGGGAGGGCGGTCAGGAGGTATGGACTGCTGATTGCCTCATCAGTGTTTACCGGTTCTTTGGCATTCTCTGTCTGGTGGACCGAGATGTCGGAGGGACGGTACGTGTTGCCGGGGTTCGGTCCTGTGCCCGGCGGCGGGTTTCCCGTTATTGGAAGCTGTCGATCACCCCCAAAGGTAGGGTTAACGTAATCAGTTGACCGCGCTGAGTGAAGAGCGGGGTGGGTAGTGCGGGTTCATCAGGCCTATCGCTATGCCCTCGATCCCGTTCCTGCGCAGGAGTTCGGGTTGCTCTCGCATGGTGGGGCGGCGCGGTTCGCGTTCAACTGGGCGCTGCACCGGGTTAAAGCGGCTTGGTCACAGCGGGAGGCGGAGCAGAGCTACGGGGTGGCTGCTGAGTTGTTGACCGAGGTTCCTTGGTCCCTGTATGCGTTGCGCAGGCTGTGGAATGCGGCCAAGGACACCGTCGCGCCCTGGTGGGGTGAGAACTCCAAAGAGGCCTACAACAGTGGCCTGGAGACACTGGCAAGGGCGCTGAGGAACTGGGCCGACTCGCGCACCGGCAAGCGCAAGGGCAGAAAGGTCGGATTCCCCCGCTTCAAGCCCAAGCACCGCACCACCCCCGCGTGTCGGTTCACCACCGGAACCATCCGCGTCGAGGCCGACCGTCATCACGTCACGTTGCCGCGACTGGGCACGATCCGCACGTGTGAGTCCACCCGTAAACTAGCCCGCCATCTGGAGCGGGGCACCGGCCGGATTCTGTCGGCGACGGTCCGGTTGGAGGGCGGTCGGTGGTTTGTGTCGTTCACCTGCGAGATCGACCATGCCGAAAGCGCCCCGGCCAGGCCGGGGGCGGTGGTGGGGGCGGACCTAGGGGTCAAGGCGCTGGCGGTGCTGTCCACCGGTCAGGTGATCGATAACCCTAAGCATCATCGGACGGCTCTGAAACGGCTGCGGCGGCTGAACAAGCAACTGGCCCGCCGGACCGGGCCGCGCACTCCCGAGGGTGGCCGCCGGGAGCCGTCGGCGCGCTGGCGCAAGACCAAGGCCGCGCTGGGTAAGACACATGCCCGCGTTGCCTGGCAACGGCGCGACGGCCTGCATCAGCTCACCACCAAGCTGGCGGCCACGTATGGCACGGTCGTAGTCGAGGATCTGAACGTGTCCGGGATGCTGGCCAACCGGCGCTTGGCCCGCGTGGTTGCCGATGTCGGGATGGGTGAGGTGCGTCGGCAGCTCACCTACAAGACCGGCTGGAGTGGCGGCCGGCTGCTGGCAGCCGATCGGTGGTACCCGTCCAGTAAGACGTGTTCGGGTTGTGGTGTGGTGAAAGCCAAGCTGCCCCTGTCTGAACGCACATACAGCTGTGTGGCGTGTGGTCTGGTCCTGGATCGGGATCTGAACGCCGCCCGTAACCTGGCCGCGCTCGTGGCCGACGTCGCCCAGAGTCGCGGGGAGACGTTAAACGCCCGCCGAGGAGCGGTAGGACCCGGCATTCGTGCCGGGCACGCACCGGTGAAACGGGAACCCCGGCAACGGGGAACGCCGCTGCGGCAACGTGGCGGCTCGCTGGTCCTCACTGACAAACACTGAGAATCAGCGAACGGTCGTCTACCTCGGGGAGTCCGAGGGCGGTGAGCTCGCCGCCATCAAACTGCTGCGCATGCGCTTCATCGAGGAGGTCCACGCGAGCCTGCTCGAAAGTCACCTGGGCAGAGTCGACTTCCGCTTCGAAACCGAGCTGCCCCGCCTGGAGACCTGCTAGGCCCGCCGGCAACGTGGGAGGCGTCACCAGGGCGACCGCGGCGGGCAGAGGATTCAGGTGAGGCTCACCTCAGGAGTTCGAGCAGGTGACCCCCTTCGCGGGAACCTTCCCGTCGATCAGGTAGGCGTCGGTCACCTTGCCGATGCAGGCGTCACCGGACAGGTAGGCGCCGTGCCCCTCGCCCTTGTAGGTCACCAGCACGCCCGTCCTGAGTTCCGAGGTCAGTTTCGGAGCCCACTCGTACGGGGTGGCGGGGTCACCGGTGCCGCCGATCACCATGATCGGGGCCGAGCCCGTGGCGTTGACCCGCCTGGCCTCGTCACTGCCGGGGACCGGCCACATCGAGCAGATCAGGCCCATCCCGCTGCCGCCGAACAGCGGGGAGACCTTCATCGTCTCGGCCTCGACCGTGGCCAGCTGCTCGGGGGTGGGCCGTTCCGCGGTGTCGACGCAACTGATCGCCGGGAAACTGCTCATGAGCGTCGTGTAGCTGCCGTCGGGCAGGCGGCCGTTGTAACTGTCGGCCATCGCCAGCAGGATCCGTCCGTCACCCTTGATCGCCTGACCCAGCGCCTGGTCGAGCAGCGGCCAGGTCATCTCCGAGTACAGCGCGGCGGCGATGCCGGTGCCCGCCAGCCCCTGCGTCAGGGTGCGGTCACCGACCTTGAGCGGCTCGTCCCTCAGGTCGTCCATGAGTTTCTCGACGTTCTTGTTCGCGAGGGTCACGTCGGTGCCGATCTCGCACTGACCGGGTTCCTGTACGCAGTCCTTCAGGAAGGCGTCGTAGGCCTGCTGGAAGCCCTTCGTCTGGACCATCGTGCGATCGGCCAGGGACACGCTCGGGTCCAGCGGGGCGTCCAGCACGAACCGGCCCACGTTCTTCGGGAACCTGGTCGCGTAGACCGCGCCGAGTTGCGTCCCGTACGAGATGCCGAAGTAGTTCAGTTTCCTCTCGCCCAGGGCCGCGCGGAGGCGGTCCATGTCCGCGGCGGCGTTCACCGTGCCGACATAGGGGAGCAGCCTGCCCGAGGTCTGCCCGCAGGCCGTCGTGAACTCCCTGGTGGTCTGCCGGATCTCGGCGCGATCGGCGTCGTTGGTGGGCAGGGTGTTCATTGAGGTGAACTTGTCCATCATCGCGTTGCCGTCGCACCGGACGCCCGAACTGCGGCCGACCCCGCGGGGGTCGAAGCTGACCAGGTCGTAGCGGCGGTTCAGATTGGTGAAGGCCTTGGCGGCCTGGGCGAGGGTGTCGACCCCCGAGGCGCCGGGGCCGCCGAAGTTGAAGACCAGCGAGCCGATTCGCTTACCGGGACCCGAGGCCTTGACGCGGATGACGGCGATGTCGATGGATTCGCCGTCCGGCCTGGTGTAGTCGAGCGGGACCTTGAGCTTCCCGCACTGCTGCGCGCGTTCGGACCGCGCGGGGGGCTGGCCGCCGGGTCGCTTGATGTCGGTGCACGGACCCCAGGCGATCGTCCCTGAAGGCGCGGCCGAGGGCGTCCCCGAGGGCGCGGCCGTCGCGGAGGCGCCCGCGGCGACATGCTTTCCGTCGTCGCCACCGCCGCAGGCGGCCAGCGCGGTTGACAGGGCGGTGACCGTCGCGGCCGCCCTAAGGATTCTTGCCATGGAAAAGCTCCCCCTGGGAATCGTTCGCCGGGGGAAGCGATTCCACCCTAACCGGGCGGGCCCCCATGGAAAAGGAGAACCCGCCCGGAAAGGATCACACGCCCATGGACTGGGTGTCGTTGCTCTCGGCGCCCCCTGCCTCGGTCACGCCGTTCTTCAGGTGGTACATGGAGATGGCGTCGCCCAGCACCTCGGGGTCGAGCTCACCGCGCTCGACCAGCTGGGTGAGCACGGCCAGGGTGATCGAGGCCGCGTCCACGTGGAAGTGGCGGCGCAGCGCCGACCGGGTGTCCGACAGGCCGAAGCCGTCGGTGCCGAGCGAGCTCCAGTCACCGGGAACCCACTGGGCGATCTGGTCCTGGACCGCCCGCATGTAGTCGCTCACGCCCACGAACGGCCCCTGGGCCTTCGACAGCGCCTGCGTGACGTACGGCACGCGCTTGTCCGCCTCGGGGTTGAGCAGGTTGTGCTCCTCGGCGGCGAGCGCCTCGCGGCGCAGCTCCGTCCAGGAGGTGGCCGACCAGACCTCGGCCGCCACGCCCCAGTCCTCGGCCAGCATCCGCTGGGCCTCCACGGCCCACGGCCCGGCCACGCCGGACGCCAGGATGTTGGCCTTCGGGCCCGAGACGGCCGGAGCAGGGGCGAACCTGTACAGACCCTTGAGCAGGCCCGCCACGTCCAGGTCCGCGGGCTCGGCGGGCTGGAGGTAGGGCTCGTTGTAGACGGTCAGGTAGTAGAAGACGTTCTCCGGCTGCTCGCCGTACATCCTCCGCAGGCCGTCCTTGACGATGTGGGCCACCTCGAACCCCCACGACGGGTCGTACGAGACCGCCGCCGGGTTCGTCGAGGCGATCAGCGGGGTGTGGCCGTCCTCGTGCTGCAGGCCCTCGCCGTTCAGCGTGGTGCGGCCGGCGGTGGCGCCGAGCAGGAAGCCGCGGCCCATCTGGTCGGCGAACTGCCACATCTGGTCGGCGGTGCGCTGCCAGCCGAACATCGAGTAGAAGATGTAGATCGGGATCATGTGCTCGCCGTGCGTGGCGTACGACGAGCCGACCGCGATCGTGGAGGCCATCGAGCCCGACTCGCTGATGCCCTCGTGCAGGATCTGGCCCTCGGTCGACTCCTTGTACGACAGCAGCAGCTCGCGGTCGACCGCCTCGTAGGTCTGACCGTGCGGCGAGTAGATCTTCGCCGTCGGGAAGATCGCGTCGAGACCGAAGGTGCGCGCCTCGTCAGGGATGATCGGCACGAACCGGTGGCCGATCTCCTTGTCGCGCATGAGGTCCTTGAGCAGGCGGACGAACGCCATGGTGGTGGCGACGTTCTGCTTGCCGGAGCCCTTCTTCAGCTGCGCGTACGCGGCGTCGCCGGGAAGCTTGACCGGCTTGGCCCGCATCACACGCTTGGGCAGGAAACCGCCCAGGGCCGCGCGCCGCTCCTTCATGTACTGGATCTCGGGGTCGTTCTCGCCCGGGTGGAAGTACGGGGGGAGGTCGGCCTCGAGAGCGGAGTCGGGGATCGGCAGGTAGAGCCGGTCGCGGAACTCCTTCAGGTCGGCCTTGGACAGCTTCTTCATCTGGTGCGTCGCGTTGCGCGCCTCGAAGTCCTTGCCGAGGGTCCAGCCCTTGATGGTCTGGGCGAGGATGACGGTCGGCTGGCCGACGTGCTCGCGGGCCGACTTGTAGGCCGCGTACACCTTGCGGTAGTCGTGGCCGCCGCGCGACAGCTTGCGGATGTCCTCGTCCGACAGGTGCTCGACCATCTTGCGCAGGCGCGGGTCGTCACCGAAGAAGTTCTCGCGAATGTACTCGCCGGTCTCGACGGAGTAGGTCTGGAACTGGCCGTCGGGGACGGTGTTCATCTTGTTGACCAGCACGCCGTCGACGTCGGCCGCCAGCAGCGGATCCCAGTCGCGGCCCCAGACGACCTTGATGACGTTCCAGCCGGCGCCGCGGAAGTAGGACTCCAGCTCCTGGATGATCTTTCCGTTGCCGCGTACCGGGCCGTCGAGACGCTGCAGGTTGCAGTTGATGACGAAGGTGAGGTTGTCGAGCTCCTCACGGGCCGCCAGGCCGATCGCGCCGAGCGACTCGGGCTCGTCCATCTCGCCGTCACCGAGGTAGCACCAGACGTGGCTCCGGCTGGTGTCCTTGATCTTCCGGTTCAGCAGGTAGCGGTTGAACCGGGCCTGGTAGATCGCCCCGATCGGCCCGAGACCCATGGAGACAGTGGGGAACTCCCAGAAGTCGGGCATCAGGCGGGGGTGCGGATAGGAGGGCAGGCCCTTGAAACCGTGCGAGAGCTCCTGGCGGAAGGCGTCGAGCTGGGCCTCGTTGAGGCGGCCCTCAAGGAAGGCGCGGGCGTAGATGCCAGGCGCGGCGTGGCCCTGGAAGAAGACCTGGTCTCCGGACTCGCCGTGGTCCTTGCCGCGGAAGAAGTGGTTGAAACCCACCTCGTAGAGCGACGCGGCCGAGGCGTAGGTGGCGATGTGCCCGCCGACGTTGGTGCGGGCGTTGGCCCGGGTCACCATGACCGCCGCGTTCCAGCGCGTGTAGGCGCGAATCCGGCGCTCGACGTACTCGTCGCCCGGGAACCAGGGCTCACGCTCCGGCGGGATGGTGTTGATGTAGTCGGTACTACGCAGGCCGGGCACGCCGACCTGGTGCTCGCGGGCCCGTTCCAACAGCCGAAGCATCAGGTAACGAGCACGAGTGCGACCTTCCGTCTTGATGACGTTGTCGAGCGACTCGAGCCACTCCTGGGTCTCACTGGGGTCGACATCAGGAAGCTGGCTGGGTAGGCCGTCGCTGATGATCGAGAAACGCTGGCGTCCGGAAGCCACTGGGTCTCGCCTTCCGAGGATGGACTTTTGTCTGGTGTAGGTCGTCTTCCATCCTGGTCGCTTACCCCGGAAAGTGCATCTCTACTTACCGGTAACCAGGAGATCCCTGCTGGCAGGGGTACATAAGTGGCCTAGACCACCGATGGTAGGACGAATTGCCGTCAAAGGTTACATCGAGGTTCCCTCTTTTTTACAGGTCCCCTCCCTGTGAATCCGGATCCCGCCGTCCGGCGGGATCCGGAGCCCTCACGAGGGGAGGGCTCCCAGGGCGGGGAGGAGCGACTGAAACCTTGCATATGTGTAACGAGTGGCCCTCCCTCATAGTGCCCTCCGCGCCCCTTTCATACGCCCATGGAGCGCTGGAGCGTCCCGTATAAGGTGATCTACCCGGCACGGGCGCGTGACGGATGGGGCACCTGATGCGCTCCGCGCCGGGTGCGGTCGTCATCGCAGCTCACGATGGATCGTAGGATCGGTATGTGAGATCTCAGACGATCGAGGTGGTAACGGGTTCCCGGGAACGGGTGCACGACATCACCTCCGAGTGCGAGAGCTTCGTCCGGTCATGCGGGGGCGACGGTCTGTTGAACGTCTTCGTGCCCCACGCGACCGCCGGGGTCGCGCTGCTGGAGCTGGGCTCAGGCAGTGACGACGATCTGCTCGCGGCGCTGGAGGCCATGCTTCCCGCCGATGACAGATGGAGGCATGCGCACGGCTCAAGAGGGCATGGACGGTCGCATGTCATGCCCGCCCTCATTCCGCCGTACGCCACCGTCCCGGTCCTGTCGGGACGGCTCGCGCTGGGAACCTGGCAGTCCATCGCCGTGGTGGATCTCAACGTCGACAATCTGGAACGCCAGGTCCGTTTGTCATTTTTGTCGGACTAATTCATACGTAGCCCAGTCGTTGCCGTGGCGACCGTTGACGACTAAGGGTCACAGCGTGTGGACTGTGCCGAAGCACTTTGAGCACCGTGTGATTGCGGGGCCATCCAAGCAGGAGGGACAAACGTGAGCGCGACCGCGGGTCAGGCCCAGGGCGAACGCGGCCTGGCCGAACGACTCGGCCTCAAGCAGGGTCAGGTGGTGCAGGAAGTCGGATGGGACGAGGACGCTGACGACGATCTGCGCGACTCCGTCGAGGAGCTGACCGGTAACGAGCTGGTCGATGAAGACTTCGAGGACGTCGTCGACGTCGTGCTGCTCTGGTGGCGTGACGGTGACGGTGATCTGTTCGACGCCCTGAGCAGCGTGGTGACCAACCTCACCGATGGTGGCCAGATCTGGCTGCTCACTCCCAAAGCCGGCCGGGACGGGCACGTGGAGCCGAGCGACATCGGGGAAGACGCCACCACTGCGGGTCTCTCGCAGACCAGCAGCATCAGTGCGGCCCCCGACTGGTCGGGGACGCGTCTGGCGACGCCCAAGGCGCGCCGCTAAGGGTCCGCCCTGCCGTACGGCTCGCGTGAGCCGTACGGCAGGATGATGACGCATGCCTCATGCGACGAAAGGAACCCCGGCCATGGCGATCGAGGTGGGGACCCGGGCTCCGGGCTTCGAGCTGAGTGACCAGCACGGCACCCCGGTCAAGCTTTCCGACCACCGGGGCAAAAAGATCGTGCTGATCTTCTATCCTCTCGCGTTCACCGGCGTCTGCGGCGGCGAACTCGACGCCCTCCGCGACGAGTTCATGGCCGACATGCCCGAGGACGTTGAAGTTCTCACCATCTCGGTTGACTCCATCTTCGCTCACCGTGCGTGGGCGGATCAGAAGGGCTACACCTTCCCGCTGCTCTCCGACTTCTGGCCGCACGGACAGGTCGCGCGGGCGTACGGTGTGTTCGATGAGGAGAAGGGCATCGCTGAGCGCGGGACCTTCGTCATCGACGGCGAGGGCGTGGTCCGCTGGCGTGTCGTGAATCCGATTTCACAGGCCCGCGACATCGCCGAGTACCGCAAGGTGCTCGCCGAACTTCCCTAAGCGGTGATCCGGCGACCGCCCGTTCGCGCGGCGCCCGCCGGTCCGACCTCTCGGAGGCGATCATGCCCTGCTTCTCCTGCGGGGCCAGGCAGACCGACCCGATCCGTGGTGCCAGCCCGTGGACGCGCGGGGTGTGCGACGAGACGCAGGTGCTGATCTGCCCGGACTGCCGGCGCACCCATGAAGTCGAGCTCGACACGTGCTCCTCATGCGGCTCCGTCGCGCTCATCTGCCGGCTCGGCGAGGTGGAGTGCCGCTCCTGCGGCTCGGTGCGGCTCGCCCGTGCCGACGGCCGACCGGCCGTCGCCTGCGCCCCGGGCCTGGCCGACGAGGTGGAGGCCGCCCTGGCCAGGGTGCTGCGCCGGGTCCCCTGAGGGGCCGTTTTCGCCCGGGGACTACGCGTACGTGGTGTTCGAGACCGGGACTCAGGTCCCCGTAAGTCGCGTATGAGGCCGTGGCCGGATTTTCTGGTGGATCCTCGCCATAGCGGTGGATCTCCCTCATCCGCGCGCGTACGCCGTGCGCTAGGGTCGGGCTCGGTCCCGCTCCTTCGAGCCGCTGGATGGGTGCATGAGCTCCTTCGTTGTTGCCCTTGACGTCGGTGGAACGTCAATGAAGGGCGGCCTCGTCACCCGTTCCGGCGAGATCATCCGCACCGACCGCCGCGCGACCCCGCGGGATCGGGGCCCGGCCGCCGTCGTCGCGACGATCCGATCGTTCATCGACGACCTCGCCACCGCGGGCGGCGGCGCCCCCGCGGGTGTCGGACTCGCGGTACCCGGCCTGGTCACCGCGGATGCGGCTCTCTACTCCGCGAACATCGGCTGGAGGGACGTCCCCGCGACGGATTTCGTCCCGCTCGACGTCCCCGTCATGCTCGGCCACGACGTCCGCACCGGAGGCCTCGCGGAGAGCGTCCTCGGGGCCGGTCGCGAGCTCTCCGACTTCCTGTTCCTGCCCATCGGCACCGGCATCGCGGGCGCTGTGATCCTGCACGGCGAGCCGTACGGCGGGAACACCGGCTGGGGCGGCGAGATCGGCCACATCCCGGTCTTCCCGGAGGGCGAGCCGTGTGCCTGCGGTCAGATCGGCTGCCTGGAGACCTACGCCTCCGCCTCCGCGGTAGCACGTCGCTACTCCACCCGCGCCACCTCATCCGCCGCTCCCGTCACCGCCGAGCAGGTCGCAGCCCTGACCGCCTCCGGAGATCCTCTCGCCATGGAGATCTGGGACGAGGCGGTCGAGGCGCTGTCCCTGGCCCTGGCCAGCTACACGCTCCTGCTGGACCCCTCGGCCATCGTCCTCGGCGGCGGCCTCGCCGAGGCGGGTTCCCTCCTCTCCGTCCCGCTGGCCGAGCGCCTTGGCAAACGCCTCGCCTTCCGCGACGCACCACCTCTGCGTCAGGCCGCTCTCGGCATGTCGGCCGGCATGCTCGGCGCCGCCCTCCTCGGCTGGCGCGCCGCCGGTTTCGCCGACGCGGGGATCACCTGGTCTCCCGATGTGCTGAAAACCCCTCGGGTGGCGTAAGGTGTTGTCCCGTCTGTCCAACGGGATTACCCCGGGCGCTTAGCTCAGCGGTAGAGCGCTCGCCTTACAAGCGAGATGTCACTGGTTCGAACCCAGTAGTGCCCACCAGCCAAAACGCCCCGTTCCTGATCTTCAGGACGGGGCGTGAGTGACTAATTGGGTGACTAACTCCCGAAGATGTCGTCCATGGCCTCCGCACCCTGCATGAGCACCGGCCGGATCTGCTTCCTGTAGACCGTCTCCGTGACCACCGTGCTCCGGTGGCCGACGAGCCGTGAGATGTCCTCGATGGGGACGCCGGAGTCGGAGAGCAGCGAGACGAAGCTGTGCCGCATCTCGCGGGGAGTCCAGTCGGTGCCACGGAGTCCCGCCTTCTCAATGATCTTCCGTACGTCGCGGCGCACGTTGCCCGCGCTCATCGGGGTGCCCTTCGACGTACAGAACACGAGGCCCGCTTCTGTCCCCGCCTTCTCCTGCTCTTCCCGGAGCGTCCGCAGCGCGTCCACGCATCGCCGAGGGAGCTTGAGAGAACGGCGCGACTTGACGGTCTTGGTGTCTCCCTTCTGCCGCACGGACCGCCACACATAGATCGCGAACTGCTCGTTCTCCCAGCCCGTCTCAGTAACCGGCAACCACGCCTTGCGCTCTTCATCGAACGCGACGACGTGAGACCACAGGAGCGCGCGGAGTTCCTCCGTACGGGCACCGATCAGCAGCGAGAGCACCACGTACGCTCGCATGCGCGGGTTGGCCTGCTCAGCCAGGGCGATGATGGAGCCGGCCTGCGCGAGCGTGAGCGCCTTGGAGGCACGGCCCTCACGCCCCTCCGGGATCTCGCAGAGATCGACCACGTTCCGCTTCACCTTGTCGCGGCGCATGGCGCTCTTCACCGACCGGTTGAGGATGCCGTGGATCAGCTTGAGAGAACGGGTGCTCAGCTCACCCGTCTTGCTCGCAAGCCAACGGTCGACGTCCTCCACCGACAGGTCACGCAGCTTGCGCGCTCCCACCGCGGGGATCACGTGGTTGTCGGCGAACGTGGTGTACATCTTCACCGTGGTCGCCGAGCGCCCGCCCAGGCCATGTTGCAACCAGTACTTCACGGCGTCGGCCACCGTGTAATGGGCCGGAGCGATGGCCAGGCCGTCGTCATAGTCGCGGATGATCTCTTTGAGCTTGTCCTTCGCCTCTGTCTTGCTCTTGCCGCTGGCCTTCTTGACGATGCGCTTTCCGGCAGGGGTGTAGCCGACCGTCACCGAGGCGATCCAGCGCTCTCGCTGCTCGTCCCAGTGCAGGCCGCCGTCTCCTCGGCTGCGTCGTGCGGTCATGATGCCCTCGCTTCCCGTTCGAGTAGAGCGATGTAGTCGGAGATGGCCGAGGCCGGGATGAGCCGGGTACGGCCCTGGGTGACGGAGCGCAGACGGCCCGCCCTGATCTGCTCGTAGATCACGCTGCGACTCATGCTGAGCAGGTGCATGACGTCGCATATGCGGTAGAGCCGCCGTTCGCCGGGCGGTCCGGGTGCTGTCACCCGCCCTCCCGTTCGGCGGCGATCTTTCGAGCGGTAGCGACCTTCTGGCGGATGTGCTCGGCCATGATCGCCTCACCGGGGGAGTAGCCCGATCCGGCGAACCGCCAGTGACCGAGTACGAGAGTCGTCTCGTCACCGAGGGCCGGGAGCCCGTGCCGCTCGCGTGCTTCGGTGGCCCTGTGCGTGGTGCGCACCTGCCGGAGATCGCCGAGGGTGGTAGAGTAGCGGCGCGACTTGGTGGAGAAGTGGCCCCGAAATCCCAGCATGTGTGCCCAAGGCCGCAGCCGTAGAGCCTTGTACTCAGGACGTGCGCCCAGTTCCCAGCAGGTGCGGATCATCCGCCGGGCATGCTCGCTGACCGGGAGCGTGTCCAGGTGCAGCCCTGGCTTCAAGCCCGTCCCGTGGCAGCGACCGCAGGACGCCATCAGGCTCAACCGCCCCCGACCGCCGCACGCCGGGCACGACAGCCGATGATCGACGGTGCCGGAGGCTTCGGCACCCTTCGTCGCGTATTTGGCGATGTAGCCGGCCACCGCTCGTTCACTGAGCCCGTCCGCCGTCTGGTCGAGCAGGATGGGCCGGATGTCGAGCTGATCGCCCCAGACCAGATCCCACCGGCCGAGATCACTCGGGGGAGAGGCGACCGTGACCCGCTGGACCGCCGGAGGGATGGCCCGGCTGAGCAGGTCGTGATCGGCCCAGCCCGGAGGAACCTCGCTTCCGCCGCCCGGACCGTCGAGCCTGACGATGGCGTGGAAGTGCACCAGGCCGCGCCGCTGGTACTCGGCGACCTTGGCGAACGACACCCGGACCCGCTTGGCGAACTCCCGACGGCTCAGCCCCGCCTCGCTGGCGAGGGTACGCCGCACTTCCAGAGTGAAGCGATGCCACAGCGCGCCCGCGTGCGCCTGCCAGAGCACCGCGCCCACGTAGTCGTAACACCGGTCGCAGATGGGTTGCCCGAGCCGTCCGTCTCCCGGCTCGTGGCGAGCATGGCAGCCGACCGGATGCCCGTGCTCACAGACCTTGTCCCGCTTACGGGGACGGCAGGCTCGCAGCGTCCCGTTCTTCTCCCGCCGCGTGTGCACCGGTCCGAAGGAGGGAGCGGTGAGCGTGACGAACGCCCGAGGATGCCCGCTCACCTCCTGCGGGACACCCTTGCCGCCGGACAGGCCCGCACGGATCAACTGGAAGGTGTCGGCCCGGTAGACCTCCGAGCAGGCCGGACACACCGAGGCCCGCCGGTTGCCGCAGGCCACCAGCAGATGCCCGGACGGTTCATCCGTCGTGCGGTAGTTGTACAGCACCTCACCGCTGGTCGCGTTGACGATCAGCGACTCGCCCGCCAGGTGCACCGGGTGGGCGCATCCTCCGGTCGCCGCGACCATCGAGCGCCATCGGTCGTAGCCCGGATCGTTGATCACCCGTGCGAGATCGACCAGCCATTCCGGCTGCTGGTCGGCGGTGTGGTGCTGTGGTTCCTCCTTGCTGTTCATGACGTCCTCCTTCGCTCGCTCCCGACAGGTACTCCAACACGTGCTACGTCTTGGCCCATGTGGACATGGTAAACAACACGTGCTACCTCTTGTAAAGAGCAAACGTGGAAGAAGGAGAACTCGGCATGACCGACGAGAAGGGCGCCGCCCGGTGGCGAATCATCGCCGACCTCTTGCGTTCCGACGTGGTGCAAGACCACTACCAGCCAGGACAGGCACTCCCCGGCGAAGCGTTCCTCGCTTCTGAGTACGCCACCTCACGCCCGACGATCCGCAAGGCCATCGCCCAGCTCGTCGGCGAAGGACTGCTCACCGTCGCCCACGGCAGAGGCACCTTCGTTCGCCCCACCCCTGACCGCCGCCTGATCCTCATGGGCGGCTCAGAGCGCGAAGATCTGCTCAGCCCCACGTACGACCCCGCCAAGCAGGGATGGGAACACGTCACCGTCGCCAGCGAGGCCGAACGCACCGCAGGCCGCGTCACTCCCAACTCGGCGCTGTTCATGACCATCGAGGGCAGCAAAGCCGATGTCCTGGGCGTGCGCCGAGGCCGCATGGGTGTCTACCGCTACGCCTACTGGCAGCACACCAAGACCCGCGCCCGCATCCACCTGTGCTCCTACCTCCTGGCCGACCAGGTCGCCACGATCACTGGTGAAGGCAGAGGTATGGAGATCGACTCTGAGATCGAACCCGAGGACTACTACGTCCACCTGGAGCGAACCCACGGGCCACTGCGCTGGATCACCTCGGTTCACACCCAGATGCCCTACGGCGAGACCTACGAGGACCTCAACATGGAGCCCATCGGCACACCCTTGTTGCTGGTTCGCCGGCTGATGCTCAGCAAGGACGGCCGCCCGCTGGAGTTCACCGAGATCGAGGCCCCCGGCGACCGCTTCGAAGCCGCAGCAGCCAGTGAGCATGACCAGGCCGGATCAGACGGACAGGTGTCACTCAGGGTGTAGTGGGCTCAGAGTTTCTTTACTGGTTTAAAGGCGAGCCGCCTTCGGCGCCTCGCCGTGCGTCGGGCGGTCGCTGGCCGCGCTGCGGCTCTCCGGCCGGTCGCGGCCGCGCCGCCCACGCACCTACCTAATTAGTTGCAGCGAGAAAGCTGAACAAGTATCGGGTCGGATCAACGCCACTTACCCCTCTACTCCATACCGCGAGTTGACGGATGCGCAACAATGGTATGGCGAATCCTGCCTATGAATTCTCCTCGATCGTCTCTTCGAGAGAGCTATGCAACAAGCGGAGGCTCAACTCAGGGGAGCAAGATCAACAAGTATGAGCGAAGAAGATACTGCTTGATCCGCCAGAGCTGCATCCCGCAATGGCTGCTCCAAGGGTCCATACGCGTCTAGGCCATCGAGCGAATCGAAAGAAATTGCTATGTGGCCCCATTTATGTGACTCTAGGACCTCATTGGCGCGTTCAGCCCAGCCGAGCTGACGTAAGCGTTCGTATGCGATATTGCGAGATTCTTCATAAGTAGGGGATCCGACGTCCATCAGTAAGATTTCGTCAATCTGGGTCGAACCCTCCCAGGTCCAGTCCGACTGGACCTGGAGTACCACTCTGCCCACACTGCGCACTTCTTCGACGGCGGCAGGGTCCACCTTGAACGTCTCATGGAAAAAGAGACGGCCGCAGCCGGAGAGCGAGATTAATGCAGATAGGACGACGAGCGCAAACTTGATTAATGTGGCCGTGCACTTATAGTTGAAGTTACTCACGGGTCACTCCGGTATCCTAACCTGCCATGTGGTCAGTGGGGGTGCCAGGATACTGAGGGTCTTCGCCATCGATCTAGATGCAAATTTCCGTGAGGATTGATAAGCGCTGGCCTTGAAGGCTGACAGGGTTTTTGTTCGCATCGAGGTGGTCAGGGCCGTGACGATCGCAGACTTCGGTTCTCACCGACCGGGGCTGGGGCGATCGACGCCGAAGCCCTCCTTCGTCGGGCCCCGGCACCGGGTGACCGTGGCTGAGGCGACAGCAGCACTGACAGCAACGTCCCCACACGCCGACGCATCCGTGCCACCGCACACACGCGCCTGACCACGGCCTTGATCAGTCGAGCAGGGTGATTAGTCCGCCTGAAAAGCGGACGGTCGTATTCCTGTCTGCTGAAGGCGCGGCGACATGGGTCCCTCCAGATCCCGCGCCGCCACGCCCGTTCTACCGGGCTCTTCCGGACAGCAGGGCCATCCAGATCGCCCGAGCCTCATTGATTGGCCAGGGAAGGGTCTCTTGGACCTGATGGCCGCTGTCGAGTTGAATGGTTCGCCGGACAAACGCCCGACCGGCGCCCTCGTACAGTTCGTAGACCGTGGCACGGCACCAACAGGTCCAGGTCACCGAGCGTGCCCGCTCAAGTGTCGGGTAGGGCTGCTGCCAGTCCAGTCGGATGTGATCTCGCTGAGGCATTGCCACGTGTGGGCTCAGGCACTCATCGAGCAGAATCACGACGTGCGCTCCGCGACGTCTCCACACTGATAGGCCGCCTTGAGGAGCTCTTCGTACCGTTGGGCGACGTAGTGGGCGACGGTGATCGGGTTGTCCACGCCGTGGACCAGGTACAGGCGGCGGCCCGTTTTCGTCGAGGTCTTTCCCGTCCACCAGCGGTAGGCACGTCCGTCCGTCCAGACCAGGAGGTCGGTCCAGACGGAGACCAGGGCGACACCGTGGCCCTCGTGGATGTCGGCCGAGACGCCGCAGTGTTCGAGGCCGATGCGTAGGCGCTCAGCAGCCAGGGCCGCCGGGCATCGTTGAGGCAGCCCTTTCCCGTCGAGAGTGCTCATGCCTCCAGCCCCTCCTGGTCGCGGAGCTGCTGGGCGAGTTCGGTGACGTCGTCGGCGTCGATTGTCCGGTAGAGGCCCTTATTTATCTCTTCGTTGGTGAGGTGTCGGCCATTCCGGGTTGCCCACAAACGACCCGCAGAACTACGCCAAATACACCATCCGGGAAATGCTGCCTGGAGGTCTTCCAGAATCACGGGTGTTGACATGGAGTAAGCGTCATTCCATTTGAGTGACGAACCCACCGCGTTCCAGAGACGTCCAGGACGTTTCAAAGTTAGAGTCGAAAACGTCCTTGACGTCCTCACTCCCCGAGGTGCACCGTGGCCAACGTCCCCTTACGCCGCGCCATGCTCGATGCGAAGCTGAGCAACCAGAACCTGGCGGATCGCTGCGAAGTGGATGTTAAGACGGTGGAACGCTGGTTACAGGATGAGGCGCGAGTCCCGCACCTCCGGCACCAGTTGGCCGCCGCTGAGGCATTAGGAGTTGATACGTCCGTGTTGTGGCCAGAGGCTATCCGTAACACCGTGAAGACCGGCCCGGATCGAGAAGTTCTGACCGTCTATCCGTACCGGTCTGCGTGCCCCAAGTCGATCTGGCGCAACCTGATCACCTCGGCCCGAAACGAGATCGTCTTCGCCGGGTACACCAACTATTTCCTGTGGCTGGAGCACCCTAACCTCGCCAAGGTCCTCAAGCGCAAGGCCGAGCAGGGGTGCAAGATCCGGTTCCTGATCGGTGACCCGGACAGCGAGGTCACCCGCCGCAGGGAGGAAGTGGAGAACGTCCCGCTGACGGTCTCCACCCGCATCCGGATCACCCTCTCGGAGATCGAGCAGGTTCGGAACGTGCCCGGCATCGAGGCGAGGTTCGGAGACGAGCACATCGCGATGAGCGTCTTCCGCTTCGACTCCGAGATGCTCGTGACGCCGCACCTGGCCAAGCTGGTCGGCCACGACTCGCCGATGATGCACCTGCGCCGCTACCAGGACGACGGCCTGTTCGATCGGTTCGGCTACCACGCCTCAGAGTTGTGGAGCAACGGCCGGGACGTCTGGGCGGAGGAGCCAAAGGACCGCGAGGGAAGTGCGAGTTCCGGGTAACCAGCTCAGTGACACGACTGCGGACAGGTGTGAACAACCACGGATCACGGGAAACCAGAGCCACCAGTCAGAACCGGTATCGATTCTGGTCAGGCGCGGGTTGCGTCCACGGACATGACCTACTTAGAAGACTGTAGTTCCGCACACAATGGGTGCGGACGAAGAATGCGTAGTCGGGAGACCAGTGGATTGGGCAAACATTCAGCATGACCCCACGAGGTGTGCCGACCAGGTCGACGCCGCCTTTGATCGAGGCGATCCTCTGGTCGGAGTGGCCGTGATTGGGTTGTCCCTGTGTCACGACGATGCCAAGGTCATCGCTCCCCGGGCTCGCAGAGCCATCGCCTCCGGCAAGCAGGAGCTTCGCTGCCAGGGGTTGACCGCCGTGTCGCACATGGTCCGCCGTACCGGTGAGATCGACGACGTGACATTGGAAACCCTTCGGCTGCTTCTGCGTGACCCCGACCCCGTGATTCGCGAGTACGCAGGCGACAGCGTCGTCGCCGATGTGTGGATCTTCGTCCCGCATTCCCGTCTACCGGGTTGGTTACTGAGGTTGAACTCGTGACGTCGTGAGTGGCTATGCCGGTGTGAGGGCCAGGCCGGTTCCCGCGAGGCAGCCATCAATGAGGTCGCTGCGGTA